>DATEJD010000225.1:0-8124 GCA_035278325.1 Gemmatimonadales bacterium
CGCTTACCGCTCACCATCACCCCATCCTCCCCGCCACGGCCGCCGCGCCAAGCATGCCCAGACCGGGATGCATGACGACGTGCACTGGAATCCGCGCGAGCAATCCGGACAGCCGTCCCTTGTTGCGAAACGCCGCCAGAAACGGCCCGCTGTCGAGCTGCTGGACGATCCGTGGCGCGATGCCGCCCGCGATATAGACGCCGCCGGTGGCCACGACCGAGAGCGCCAGGTTGCCCGCCTCCGCTCCAAGGATCTCCCAGAACAGCTCGACCGCGCGGACCGACAGGCAGTCGCTGCGATCGAGCGCGCGCCGCACGATGACCGTGGCATGGTCCTCCGCATCCAGCTCGGCCCGGACCGACGCCTGTTCCGGCACCACGCCGGAATCGAGCAGATACCGGTAGATGTTGGCGATGCCGGGCCCCGAGAGCAGCCGCTCCCATGAGACCCGGCCGAACTGGGCCCGCAGCGACCGGAGCAGCCCAGCCTGCACTTCGCCGCTGGGCGCGAAGTCGGCGTGCCCGCCCTCGGATGCCAGCACTCGATAGTGATCGTGCTGCCAGATGAGAAACCCCTCGCCCAGCCCGGTCCCCGGGCCGATCAACGCGATGGGACCCTCGGGCTCCGGCACGCCCTCCTGCAGGGTCGCGAGGTCGGCGGGGGTCAGCATCTCGATGCCGTACCCGACGGCGACGAAGTCGTTGATGATCGCGGTCCGGGGAATTCCGATCTCGGCGGCCAGCGCCCGGGCGTTGACGGTCCATGGCAGGTTGGGCGCGGTGCAGTCCTCGCCTACCACCGGGCAGGCGATCCCGAAGCAGGCCCGGTCGGGCCGGCTGCCGGTCTCCTCGAGGAAGCGGCGCACGATGGGCGCGAGCCCCAGGTACTCGCCGCTCGGGTAGCGGTTCTGGTAGACGAACCTGGCGGTGCGTTCCTCCAGCTCCACGATCGCGAGTCGGGCGTTGGTGCCGCCCACGTCGCCGGCGAGGACGATTCGCTTACCGCTGGGTCCACTGCTCATGATCTCACCACGTCGCTCCTCCCGCTCACCGGTCCCTGCGTCACCCCGAACGAAGTGAGGGGGGCATGCGTTCGGTCATGCCCCCTTCGCTTCGCTCAGGGTGACTCCTCGCTCAGGGTGACTCCGGCCCGCTCACTCACCGTCACACGCCCACCCTCACCGCCGTGAGCCGGCCCGCCGCCGCGCGATCCAGGAACCACGCGCCCCGCCGCGCGAGCTGCGCCGGGACTTCCTCAGGGGCGATGGGGCCCTCGAGGGCGCGCGCTACCACCGCCGCCTTGTCCGCGCCGGTCGCGATCACGGCGATGCGGTGCGCCGATGCGATGACCGGCGGCGTGATGGTCATCCGGTCGGCCGGCGACTTGGTCCCGACCACCGGGAGCACCAGCCGACGCTGCTCGTGCAGCGCCGGGGAACCGGGAAACAGCGACGCCGTGTGCCCGTCCTGGCCGACGCCGAGCACCAGGATGTCGAGCGCGGCAGGGAGCAGTCGCTCGTACTCGCGGGCGGCCTGGTCGCGGTCGGCCCGCTCGGCCTCCATCCGGTGCACGCTGGCGGCTGGAATCGGCACCCGGGCGAGCAGCGCCGAACGGACCATGCGATAGTTGCTCTCGACGTGATCCGGCGGCACGGCGCGCTCGTCGCTGAAGAACACGCTCACCCGGCTCCAGGCGATGTCCGCAGCCTGCGCCAGCTCGCGGTACACCGGCTCGGGCGTCCGGCCGCCCGCCAGCCCCAGGGCGCATCCTCCCCGCGCCCGGATGGACGCGGCGATCTCGGCCTCGAGCCACTCGGCGGCGGGGTGGGCCACGTGCTCCGGATCCGGGACCACCGTCAGCAGCATCATGTCGCGCTCAGCACCACCTCATGAGTGAAAGTGTTCGGTGCCGACGGCGACGAGCTGAGCGTGCGCGGCCTGGACGACGTGATCCACCGTGAAGCCGAACTTCTTCTGCAGCTCCTTGAGCGGCGCCGACGCGCCGAAGGACATCATACCGATTCTCGCTCCCGACGGTCCGACGTACTGCTCCCAGCCGAACATGCTCGCCTGCTCGACCGAGACCCGCGCGGTCACCTCAGGTGGCAGCACGCTGTCGCGGTACTCCTGGGTCTGCTGCTCGAACAGCTCCCATGAGGGCATGCTCACCACCCGCGCCCGGGTGCCCTCCGCGGACAGCCGCTCGAACGCCTCCACGCAAAGCTGCACCTCGCTCCCGGTCGCCAGCAGGATCACGTCCGGCCTGCCCCCCTCGGCGTCCGCCATGACGTAGGCGCCCTTGGCGACGCCGCTCGCCGCCGCGTACCGGTTGCGGTCGAATGTCGGGATGGGCTGCCGGGTGAGCACCAGCGCCGTGGGCTGGTGCTGCAGCCGCATGATCACCCGCCAGGCCTCCACCACCTCATTGGCGTCGGCCGGGCGAATGGTGATGAGGCCGGGAATGGCGCGGAGCGAGGGGAGCTGCTCCACCGGCTGGTGCGTCGGTCCATCCTCGCCAACGCCGATGGAGTCGTGAGTAAAGACGTCGATGGTCGGAATCTCCATGATCGCGCTCAGCCGGATGGCGGGCCGGGCGTAATCGCTGAAGATGAGGAACGTTGCGCCGAAGGGGCGGAGCTTCGAGAGCGAGAGCCCGTTCACCACCGCGCCCATGGCGTGCTCGCGGACCCCGAAGTGCATGTTGCGGCCGCCGGGGTTGTCGGCCTCGAGGTCGCCCGCGCCGTCGAAGGTGAGGCGGGTCTTGGTGGACGGCGCCAGGTCGCCGGCGCCACCGATGAGCCAGGGGACGTTCTTGGCGATGGCGTTCAGCACCTTCCCCGAGGCGTCCCGGCTGGCCACCCCCTTGGGGTCGGCCGGGAACGACGGGAGGTCCTTGTCCCAGCCGTCGGGCAGCCGGCGGTACTGCATCCGCTGGATGTGATCGGCCAAGTCGGGGTGCTGCTTCTTGTAGTCCTCCATGCGCGCAGCCCACTGCACGTGCAGGTCGCGCCCCCGCCGGCCGAACCGCTGGGCCAGGTGCTCGCGCACGCCGTCGGGCACCAGGAACTTGGCGTCCTCCGGCCAACCGTAGAAGCGCTTCGTGAGCCGGATCTCCTCCTCGCCCAGCGGCTCGCCGTGGGCGGCGCCGGTGTCCTGCTTGGTGGGCGCGCCGTAGGCGATGTGGCTGTCGACGATGATGAGCGTGGGCCGGTCACGGGTGTCCTTGAACACCCGGAGCGCGCGGCGCAGCATGTCGAGGTCGTTGGCATCGCCCACCCGGGTCACGTTCCAGCCGTAGCCGATGAAGCGGGTGGCGGTGTCATCGGAGAAGGCCAAGGCAGTGCTGCCCTCGATCGAGATCCTGTTGTTGTCGTAGATCCAGCACAGGTTGGCCAGCTCGAGGTGCCCCGCCAGCGAGGCGGCCTCGCCGCTGACCCCCTCCATCATGTCGCCGTCGCCGCACATGGCGTACACGTCGAAGTCGAACAGCTCGAATCCGGGCCGGTTGAAGTGGGCTGCCTGCCAGCGGCTCGCGATGGCCATCCCGACGCTGGTGGCAACGCCCTGGCCCAGCGGGCCGGTGGTGGTCTCGACGCCCGAGGTCAGGCGGTACTCCGGGTGGCCGGGGCACTTGCTGTCGAGCTGCCGGAAGCGCTTGATGTCGTCCAGCTTCACCGCGAGCTCGCCCTGCCGCTCGTACTGCGAGTTGACCGCCTTGACCCCGGTGAGGTGCAGCATCGAGTAGAGCAGCATCGAGGCGTGGCCGTTGGAGAGCACGAACCGGTCGCGGTTGGGCCAGATCGGATCGTCGGGATCGAAGCGGAGGAAGTCCTGCCACAGGCAGTAGACCACGGGCGCCAGGGCCATCGGGGTGCCGGGATGCCCCGAGTTGGCGGCCTGCACGGCGTCCATGGCCAGGGTACGGATCGTGTTGATGACGAGGAGATCGGGGTCCTGCGACTTGGAAGGCATGGGGCATATCCCTTCAGCCGATGCCAACGGCTCGGCGCGGCTCGCTCGATGGACCTGGAACGTATGCCACGAGCGTAACGAACTGTATTGGAGTGGGCACCCAGCCGGCACGGCCGGTAAGGGCCGGGTCAAAGTGTCCGATCGGTGCTCCCCCCTGCGTCACCACAAACTACAAATGAATCCCGCTGTGCGGTGGAGCCGCTCCGCATTTGTGACTCACTCCACTGGCTCCCGCGCGCCACTGCCTCAGGCAACCTCCGATACCGCATCCTGTTACGATGCAGCGGTTGCCGGGCAGCCTGTCGCTTTCTACTATCAAGGTGTCTTCACACCGCTGATTTCTTGACGGCCCCGCGGTCCTGTCACGGCGTCCGTCGAATCCCGTCGATTGCATTTCCCCGGCTTTGCGCCGGTCACCGCACGCCCATGCCGGATTCGGCACCGCGCGTCGATTTCGAAGCGGTCTTCAACGCGGCGCCAGGCAGTTACCTGCTGCTTGCGCCGGACCTCACTATCCTCGCCGTCGACGACGCCTATCTCGACGCCACGATGACCACGCGCGAGGCCATCGTGGGCCGACCACTGTTTCAGGCCTTCCCTGACGATCCCAATGACCCCAATGCCACCGGCGTGCGCAACCTGCGCGCGTCGCTCGAGCGGGCGCTGGCCAGCAGGCGCCCCGACCGGATGCCGGTCCAGCGGTATCCGATCCGCCGGCCCGAGGAGGCGGGCGGCGGCTTCGAGGTGCGCTACTGGAGCCCGCTCAACACGCCGGTGCTCGGGTCCGACGGCGAGGTGCGCTACCTGATCCACTGGGTGGAGGACGTGACCGACCTGGTCCGCCTCAAGGAGGAAAGCCAGGCCGCCAACGATCTGCGCGAACGCGAGATCAAGGCGCGCGACAGCAAGATCGAGGCGGAGGTGTTCCTCAGGACCGAGGCGATGCACGCCAACCGCCTCCTGGCGGAGAGCGAGACTCGGCTCCGGCTCCTCACCGAGGCGCTGCCGCAGATCATCTGGACCGCGGCGCCCGACGGCGGCATCGAGTACGTGAACGAGCGGTGGACCGACTGGACCGGCCTCCCGGTCGACGCGGCGCTGGGCGATGGCTGGGCGGCAGTGGTGCACCCCGACGACCGCGAGCCCACGGTGCGCGCGTGGGCCGCGACCGCCTCGAGCGGCGCCGCGCGGCACGAGCACGCCCAGCGCTTCCGCATGCGCGACGGCAGCTACCGCTGGGTGCTGGCGACCGCGTCCGCGCACCGCGGCGCCGACGGCAGCCTGCTCCGCTGGTACGGTGTCACGACCGACATCCACGACCGGGTCACCGCCGAGCAGCAGCGCCGCCAGGCGCAGCGGCTGCAGGCAGCGGGTAAGCTGGCCGGCGGCGTGGCGCACGAGGTGAACAACATGCTCACCGTCGTCCTCGGCTTCGGCGAGCTGGTGCGCGACCGGCTCGGCGGCGATGCCGTGCGCGAGGACCTGGAGCAGATGATCCTGGCGGCGGAGCGCGCCGCGGTGGTCACCCGCCAGCTCCTGGCCTACAGCCGGCAGCAGCAGCTGGACCCGGTTGTGCTCGATCTGCAGCGGGTGGTGCGCGAGGTCGAGCCGGCGCTCAAGCGGGTGCTGGGATCGGACCGGCGGCTGCTGGTGGAGTGGAGCGACCCCACCTGGGTCAAGGCGGACCGCGGGCAGCTGGAGCAGGTGCTGATCAACCTGGTGGCCAACGCCCGCGACGCCACCGGTACCGACGCCCACATCCGCATCGCCGTAAGCCGCCGACACATCGATCCGGCCACGCTCGAGCGCCGTCACGAGACCGAGCTGGTGCCGGGCATGTTCGCCAGCGTGACCGTGGAGGACAGCGGCAGCGGGATGGATGCCGAGACCATGAGCCAGGTGTTCGAGCCGTTCTTCACTACCAAGGCCGTTGGCGAAGGGACCGGCCTGGGCCTGTCGATGGTGTACGGCATCGTCAAGCAGCACGGTGGCTACGTGGACATCGCGAGCGAGGTCGGCGTCGGCACCAGCGTGACGGTGCATCTGCCGCTGGTGCCCGCGCCGGCCCAGGGCGACGAGGCGGCCGTGGTGCCAGGAGCGACGCGCGGCTACGGCCGGATCCTGGTGGTCGAGGACGAGGCAATGCTCCGCGATCTCGCCCGCCGGGCACTCGAGCGCAAGGGCTACGACGTCGTCGTAGTGACCGACGGCGCCTCCGCGCTCCGACTGCTCGAGGGCGACACACCGCGCTTCGATCTGGTGCTCACCGATGTGGTGATGCCCAAGCTCAATGGCAAGGAGCTGGCAGACCGGGTCTGGAGCCGGTTCCCGGGATTGCCCGTGCTCTTCATGACGGGCTACAGCCCGCAGGAGGTGCTCAAGCGCGGCCTGGTGATCGCGAGCGCGTCGGTCATTCAGAAGCCGTTCACACCGGAGGCGCTGGTGGAGGCGGTGGAGCGGCTGCTGAACGCGGGGGAACGGGAAGGGGCGGGGAGGGATTGACCTGGCAGCCAGGTACGCCGGTCGACCCCGGCCGTTCTCACCGCGTCGGGCCGAGTTTGACCGCAATCTCCGGATAGCCCGACTCCCGCCGGCGGCCGACATTGGGACCCGACTCGAGCCCTGGGGATCCGATGTCCGTCACTGCCGCAGCCACCGCCACCACCCGCCCGGCCACAGCGATCAGCCACCCGCCTGGCCGCCACGTGGCGGTGAACGGCACCCGACTCTGGATCGAAGAGGAGGGAAGCGGCCACCCGGTCCTGCTCCTGGCCGGTGGGCCGGCCACCTCGCACGTGGTGTTCCACCCTGCGTTCAATGCGCTCGCCGAGACGCACCGGGTGATCTATTTCGACTACCGCGGCCGCGGGCGGTCGGATCCGGTCGACGATCTCGCCACCATCACATTCGCCGGCGACGTGGCCGACGTCGCCGAGCTCATCCGTTCCATCGACCTCGGCGCGGTCAACCTGTACGGGTTTTCGTATGGCGGCATGGTCGCGCAGGCGCTCGCGCTCGAGCACCCCGAGCTGGTCAAGCGGTTGGTGCTCGCCAACACGCTTCACAGCGCCGAGATGTGGCAGCGGAACCACGAGAACATCAACCGCGAGCTCGAGCTGCAGTACCCGGAGGTGTGGGATCGCATCCTGGAGCTGCGGGCGCAGGGCGTACGGTCGACCGATCCCAGAGTGCAGCAGCTCTACGCCGTCCATAGCCGCCTGTGCCGCTTCTACGATCCCGAGAACGCCGCCCGGGTCTCGTCCGAGCCTGGCTCCAAGAACGCCGCGCTGTACCCGATCTTCGTCGGCGAGGACGTGGAATTCTTCATCGGCGGAGAGGTGGCCCGACTGCCCGACTTCCGCCCGCGACTGCACACCCTGCGGATGCCGACGATGATCCTGGCGGGCCGCTGGGATCGCGCGCTCTGCCCGCGCTATCAGCTCGACTTCGCGCGCTGCGCGCCGCAGGCCGATTTCCGCTGGATGGAGCGGAGCGGGACGTATGCGCACGTCGAGGAGGCGGAGGCGGTGATGGGGTTGCTGCGGGAGTTCTTTGAAGACGGAAGGACGGAAGGACGGAATGACGGAAGGACCAGCGGTAAGCGGTGAGCGGTGAGCGGTAAGCGGTGAGCGGATGCCTACCGTCGCCGCGTCCTACCGCCTTACCGCCTCCCGCTGCATCTCTCTGCACCCCGCGCCCCCGCAATAGGCGGTTTCGTCCCACGCCTCAGGGCGCGCCCGAGGGATAGCTTACAGCGTGATGCCTTACGCCACCGTCCCGCTCCGTCCGGTCCTCCTGGCCGGATCGCTCGTGTTCGCCTTGGGCGCCTGCAACAGGGCCCCGGTCCCTACGCCGGTGCGCCCGACCGCCTCGGTAGCCGCGGACTCTTTGGGGGATCATTACGCTGCCCTCGAGCGCATCGCCGATTCCGTGGCGGCCGCCCTGTCGGACCACGACGCCGCGCCCAGCGAGCTGGCTCAGGTCACCGCGCGCAATCTGGCCAGCCGCATCCAGGCGCTGTCCGGCGACTACGGGACGCTGAGCGTCGCGATGACGGCCGCGGACTACGAGCGGGGGGTGTCTCTCTGGATGCGGCTGGCGCTCGCGCAGGCCGCGCTCGAGCTGATCCACGAGGACGCGACCCGGCTGGGGA
>DATEJD010000226.1:0-5449 GCA_035278325.1 Gemmatimonadales bacterium
ATCAGCGGCGACATGCTGCTCGGCGCGCTCGTGGCGGCCGGTGCGCCCGTGCCGTGGCTGGAGGGGCTTCCGGCTCGCCTGGGGGCACCGGATGTCTCCGTACGGGTCGAATCGGTCGACCGCTGCGGCGTCCGGGCCACCAAGGTGCACGTGGTGCTTCCCGACGGCGCCGAAGAGCTTCCCGCCCCGGACCACTCCCATCATCACAGCCACGGCAGCCACCACTCCCATCATCACGAAGGGGCGCATCGGCACATCGGCGACCTGATTCGGGCAGTGGAGCAGGCGCCGCTCTCGGCATGGGTGCGCGAGCGCGCCGTGCGCGCCTTTCGGCTCCTCGGCGAGGCCGAGGGGCAGGTCCACGGGGTGCCCGCCGAGGAGGTGTCCCTCCACGAGGTCGGTGCGGTCGACGCCCTGGTAGACGTCGTAGGGGCCATCGAAGGATTCGAGCGGCTGGGCGTCACCCGCATCTACAACCGGCCGGTTGCGGTCGGGAGCGGGTGGGTTCAGGCGGCCCACGGGATCATGCCGGTACCGGCGCCGGCCACGGCGCTGCTGCTGGAGGGCATCGAGATCGCGCCCAATGGGCCAGTGAGCGGCGAGGCGGTGACGCCCACCGGCGCGGTGCTGCTGCGGGTGCTCTCCGAGGGGCCGCCGCCACCGCGCTGGCGCGCGACGACCGGTGGCGCGTGGGGCGCGGGGGGTCGGAATCCCGACAGCTATCCCAACGCGCTGCGTCTGATCATCGCCGAACCGGTGGCGGAGGCGGGCGAGGTCGTTGTCCTCTCGACCGACCTCGACGATCTGAGTCCCGAGTACCTGGATCCGCTGCGCGAGGGGCTGATGAGCGCGGGCGCGGTGGACGTGCAGGTGTGGGCCACCCAGATGAAGAAAGGACGGACCGGATTCCGGGTGGAGGCCGTCGTGGCGGCCGCGGACGCCGACCGAGTGGCCGACGCGTTCTTCCGACACAGTACGACGGCCGGGGTGCGGCGGCAGCCGGCCGAGCGGGTGACCCTCGCCCGGCGCGAGGTGCAGGTGGAGGCGCCCGACGGCACGCGGGTGCGGGTCAAGGTGCTCGACGCGCCGGATGGCCCGCGGATGAAACCGGAGTACGAGGATGTGGCGGCCCTGGCCAAGCGCACCGGGCGGCCTGCTCACGAGGTGGCAAGGGACTTGCGTGACCGGGCCTTTCGCCTGGTGAGTTCCGAACGTGCCGCCCGGCATCAGACCCCGAACAAGGAGTCGTGACGAGTGAACGCACAGATCGCGTCGGCTTTCGTGCTGCTTACGGTGGGCGCCTCGGTCGCGGCCGCCCAGCAGCCGACCGTGAATGATCGCGTGGCGAAGGCGATGCCCACGACGTATCAGCCCGCCCAGTGCAACATCAAGCCGAACCACTTCAAGGTCGGGAGCGCCGCCGGGTACGTGAAGGCGGCGATCGAGACCGACGTGCCCGAGAGCAAGGTGCGCATCCTCGGCCAGGCCGAGAAGGTGGATCTCGAGGCCATCCAGCAGAACGGCCAGGAGAAGAACCCCGCGGCCTGGTACTATCTTGGGCGCATCTACCTGATGCAGGGCAAGGTCGCGCCGGCCGACAGCGCGCTCACCAAGGCCGAGCAGCTCGCGCCCGACTGCGCGAAGGACATCAACGTCTACCGCCGGAACGCCTGGGTCGCGCTGATCAACGCGGGCAGCAAGTTCGAAGAGGACAAGAACACCGACTCCGCGTTCGCACTTTATCGCCAGGCGAACTCGATCTATCGCGGCTCCCCGATCGGCTTCTATCGGGCGGCGTCGATCTTCAACGACAGGGGTCAGGCGGACAGCGCCGCCTACTACTTCGGCCTGGCGGCGGCGACGGTCGCGCCCAACGCCACCGATACTACCGAGGTCAAGTACCGCAACAACTCGGCGTTCAGTCAGGGCGTGCTCCTGCTCAACGCGAAGAAGTACGACCAGGCCGCGCCCGTGTTCGAGCAGTATCTCAAGTGGGTGCCGAACGATGCGCAGGCCAAGCGCGGTCTCGCGGCCGCGTACCGCGGGCTGGGACAGAACGACAAGGCCACCGCGCTCGAGAAGGAAGTGGCGGCCAGTGGCGACGCCGCAACGGGCGCGGGCGGAGCGGGCGGCGGCGCGGGCACCGATGACGTGATGAGCGCCGGCATCAGTCTGTTCAAGGAGAAGAAGTACGCCGACGCGGCGGCGGCGTTCGAGAAGGTGGTCGCGGCGGAGCCCTACAACCGCGACGCGCTCTCGAGCCTCGCCAACACCTACCTCGCGCTGGGCGATGGCCCCAAGCTGCTCGCCACGTCCCAGCGCCTGGTGGCCATCGAGCCGATGAGCGAGAGCGCGCTCAAGCTGCTGGGCGAGGGCTACAAGCAGAGCAAAAAGGTGGATGACGCGGTGAAGACCGCCGAGCAGGTCCTGGCGCTGCCGGCCAACGTGCGCGCGGCCAACTTCGCCACGCAGGGGACCGGGGCGTCGCTCACGCTCACCGCCACCGGGCGCGCCGCCCAGACGCCGAGCGGCAAGCCGATCACGCCCGCTGCCGTGCCGATCACCGTCGAGTTCATCGACGCGGGCGGGCAGCCGGTGGCCACCCAGGAGGCCACCATTCCGGCAGTAGCCGATGGCGCGTCGCAGGACGTCAAGGTGGACGCCCAGGGCGCCGGGATCGCCGCCTGGCGGTACAAGCGGAAGTAGTATTCGGGTAGCGAGGAGCCACCATGGCGGGAGTGCATGCGGAACGCGAAGCCGGCGCCGGCCTGACCACCACCAAGGCGCCGTTCATCGAGCAGGCTCAGGCCGAGGGGCGGCTGTACATCCATCAGCCGTACGAGCTCTACTCCGAGGCCAACCACGAGGCCTGGCGCCGGCTGTACACCCGGATGGAAGACCGCTGGCGGCGCTATGCCAATCCCCGGTTCCTGCAGGGGATCGACAATCTCTGTCTCGATCCCCAGCGGGTGCCGAAGCTCGAGGACGTCAATCGATTTCTCAGCCCGCTCACCGGCTTCAAGGCCAAGGCGGTGAGCGGGTACGTTCCGTCCTTCCTGTTCTTCGACTGCCTCCGCAACCGCGAATTCCCCACCACGATCACCATCCGGGACGGCGCCACGCTCGACTACCTCCCGGAGCCGGACATCTTCCACGACATCGCCGGGCACGTGCCGATGCACACCGACCGCGCGTTCGCCGACACGCTGGTGCGGTTCGGCGACTGCGCCCATACGGCGGCGGAGATCGTGGCGGGCATCAAGGACGAGCAGGAGCAGATCCGGCGGGTCACCAGCATCTTCAAGGCGCTGGCCCGGTTCTTCTGGTTCACGATCGAGTTCGGACTGATGCGGGCGCCGGACGGGAAGGGAATCAAGGTCTACGGCAGCGGGCTGTTGAGCTCGCATGGCGAGATCGCCCACTCGGTCGACTCGCCGATGGTGCAGCGCTACCCGATGCAGCTCGAGTGGGTGGTGAACCAGTATTTCGAGATCGACCACTATCAGCCGCTGCTGTTCGTGGTGGATTCCTTCGACCATCTGTTCGAGCTGGTCGGCGAGCTGGAGCGGTGGATGCGCGAGGGGCGGCTGGACAACGTGTCGCCGGGCGAGCCGGCGGTGAGCGAGCCCGATCTCCGGAGCTTCCTGGAGGCCTCGCGGAGCAAGTAGGCCGTCGGCTCGATATCCGGGAGGGCCCCGGAGCCCCCGCTCAACCTTCGAGTTCGGCGGGGGCTTTCGCTTCAACGGGTGCGACGGCCGATCATCCCTTCATTGTCGGCTCCAGCCGGTAGATCTCCCGGTGCCCGCTGTCGATCAGCTCGTGATACCCCTCCATGAGACGCTCGAACTCCTTCGTGTCCGCCTCGCTCATCCCCTGGCCCTGCATCATCTTCTCGAACTCGGCCAGGCCGGGTGTCTCGAGCTCGGCCACCAGAGTCCAGTAGCGCTCGCCGGTGAAGTCGGTCATCAGACGCATGTTGCCCTGGCCGGCCCGGGCCATGATGCCGTTCATTGCCTGAAACTTCTCGAGCAGGGGCCGGACCTTGCCGGGCCGGCAGTGGAACACCTCGCGGATCAGCAGCATCGTGACACTCCGGTGGATGGTGGGTAGTGCTCCCTCATGGAGCAGGCCTCCCCTAAATGTCGAACGGCGGGCGTGGGATTCGACAGTGGCGCCGTCTACGCTCGCTCGACATGCTGCTGCTGCCGCCGAAGTTCGCTGGCCGACGTGAATGCCGAGGCCGCCACGCGGCCGCTTGACACCCCGCGGTCGGCCGGTCACATTGAGCCCACATCTGCGGGCGTAATTCAGTGGTAGAATGCCAGCTTCCCAAGCTGGACGTCGCCGGTTCGAGTCCGGTCGCCCGCTCTCGGGAACTCCCTCGCCTGACGTGACTTCGGTTACGTCGGCGATCTGTTTTCGAGGTGTCCCATCCGCAGTGTCGTTCCCACTGACAGAAGGCCCTCGCCGAGCCGCTCGAGCCGATCACCCAGCCGCTCGAGGTGCGGACGTCGAACGGCGGCCAACCTGGATCTGTAGTTCCAGGGCAGGCAGGCTGACCAGGCCGGCGATCGACGCCGTGTTCGCATCGTGTAGACTGTCCGTCCCCGCCTAATCATGTAGGGCTGGCTGGTAAGGGCTGGCTGTCGCAGCGTGACGCATAGCTCCTTATCTCGCGACAGGAGTTTGCCAGGTGCTGTGTCGCTTCGCTGGCGGAAGTCGGCAGGACAGCGACAGTGTTAAGGGGCGTTGCACTAGTGCTTGCCACGCTTGTCCAGCTAGCGGTCGCCGCCAGCCGTGCTATGCTCTAGGCACCCCATTCCAGAGCGCCCCATGCCACCGGTCGGCAGCCCGTTCGTTTTTCCGGTCAAGTTTCGAGGTGCCGTGTTAGCCATCGCCACGATCGTGGGAGTCACTGTTTTCTTACGCACATACGAGGTGAGACCGGGTGAGGTAGAGGGGGATAATTTGATCACTGGGTCAGTGGCGCTCAAATTCGCAGGCTTTCATGGGAACGGGAGCATTTTCAAGGGGGGCGGCGGTTGTCTTATCTATCGCTCGGACCACCCGTCGAGGCGGGAGATCGGTACGTGCAGCACTGCCCAAGTTTCATGCGACTTACATGTGTCGGAGGTAGTGCCTGGCTACTGCGCTTTTATGGAGTCGAACCCGTATTCTGACGTCGCAACGCGTGAAAAGAAGTGCTGGCACCAGCCGACAGAGCAATCTTGCTTTAGAGAGCCTGGCAACGTCCTAAAGGAAGACGCAAAGCATACGTTCAAGCCTAGCATATCCCCTTATCCGCCCGGCGTCCTTCGACCGATCCTTTGGCGTGTGGTGAGTTGTCAGAACCTAGCAGACTCTGGCTGCGCAAAACCGGACCCGGCGGGCAAACGCTATATGTACGGCCCGATCAGGCGATTCGAATAGCAGGTCGGAGCAGAGCAGG
>DATEJD010000227.1:0-3607 GCA_035278325.1 Gemmatimonadales bacterium
GGGCGGGAGCCCGAGCGCGACGAGCTCCGCAAGGCGCTCCGGGGGGAGAACCTGGCGTCGCTGGTCGTGGTCTCGACCGATATCGAGATCGCGCTGGCGGCGGTGTTCGACACCGGCCCGGGCATCGTGGTGAGCGCGGGGACCGGCAGCGTGGCCGTGGGGCGCGACCGGACCGGCAAGCAGCACCGGATCGGCGGCTACGGCTGGCAGATGGGTGACGAGGGGAGCGGCTACGCCATCGGCCGCGCGGCGCTGGGCGCGGTCAGTCGGGCGGCCGACGGTCGCAGTCCGCGTACCGCGCTCAGCGATCGGGTGCTGGCGGCCTCGCGCAGTGAAAGCTTCGACGACCTGATCCGCTGGGCCGCCGGCGCGTCCCCGGCCGAGGTTGCGTCACTGGCGCCGCATGTGCTCGAGATCGCCGCCCACGGCGATCCACTCGCGCAAGGGATCTGCGACTACGCGGCCCGAGAGCTCACCCAGCTCGCTGTGTGCCTGGTGCCGATGATGGACGTGGAGCCGCCGGTCGGCGTGGCGCTCACCGGCGGGTTGCTCAGCTCCGAAGGCCCGCTCCGGCGCGCCGTGCTGGCGCGGCTCCGCGAGGATGCCAATCTGGCTCCAATCGAGACCCGGGTGGACGCGGTCGAGGGAGCAATTCGGCTGGCGGGGAGAGAAGGGCGAGCTTGAGGGCGAGAGGGCGCTTGAGGGCGAGAAGGCGCTTGAAGACGATAGGGCGATAGGACGATAGGGCGATAAGGCGATAAGGCGATAAGGCGATAAGGCGATAAGGCGGCGCGGAGCTAACACACTCCCTCATCCCGAGCAACGCGAGGGATCTTCTCCAACGGGCTTCGAGATCCGCGGAGAAGGTCCCTCGCTGCGCTCGGGCTGAGCAGTCCCGCCGTTCCCACCCTTATCGCCCTATCGCCCTATCGCCCTATCGTCCTATCGCCCTATCGTCCTCAAGCGCCCTATCGCCCTATCCCCTTATCGCCTTGTCGCCCTGCTCTCCCCGCCAACCGACTATTCCGAATCCCGTAGCTGAAGTAGATCACCAGCCCAAGCAGCAGCCAGAGTCCGAACCGGATCCAGGTGATCCGGGGCAGCTGGAGCATCAGGTACAGGCACGTCAGGATCGAGATGATGGGTGTGAGCGGCACCAGTGGCGCCCGGAACGGCCGGGGCCGGTCCGGCTCCTGCCTGCGCAACAGAATCACCCCCGCCGACACCAGCACGAAGGCGAACAGGGTTCCGATATTGGTGAGGTCCACCACCTCGGCGATGTTCGCGAACGCGGCGAAGGTCGCGACGAACAGGCCAGTGATGATCGTGCCGACGTAGGGCGTCTTGAAGCGCGGATGGACCTTGGCCAGGAACGGCGGCAGGAGCCCGTCGCGCGCCATCGACATGAAGATCCGCGGCTGCCCCAGCTGAAAGACGAGCAACACGCTGCTCATGGCGATCACCGCCCCCAGCGACACGATGAACCGCGACACCGTGATCAGCTTCGGCGAGCCTTCCGCGAGCGCCAGCGCGGTGATCATCGGCTCGGGGGTCCCGAGCTGCTTCCACGGCGCCATCCCGGTCATGACCACCGAGAGGATGATGTACAGCACCGTGCACACCACCAGGCTCATGATGATGCCGAACGGCATGTCGCGCGCGGGGTCGCGCGCCTCCTCCGCCGCCGTGCTGGTGGCATCGAATCCGATATAGCTGAAGAAGATGATCGCGGCGCCGGCGCTGATGCCCGCGAAACCGTTGGGCGCGAACCCGCCCAGCGCGGGATCGTTCCAGTTGGTCGGCTTGATCAGCGTGAGGCCCACGGCGCAGAAGAACAGGATGATGCCGATCTTGAGAACCACCATCGCATTGTTCGAGTTGGCGCTCTCCCGGATGCCGATCACCAGGATCACCGTGATGACGGCGACGATGAGGAACGCGGGGAGATTGGCGATGATGGGGAAGCCGAACAGGCGCGGGGCGGTCGCGAGCGCGGAGGCGAGATACTGGCTGCTGGCATCGGTCGCTCCGGCCGCGACCGCGTCGGCCGCCATGTGCGCGGATCGGACGTCGGTCGCGAGCCAGGCCGGCATCGCGACCCCGAAGTGGCTCAGCAGCTCTCGAAAGTATCCCGACCATCCGATGGCGACGCCGATGTTCCCCACCGCGTACTCGACGATCAGGTCCCACCCGATGATCCACGCGACCAGCTCCCCGAGGCTGGCGTAGGCGTAGGTGTAGGCCGAGCCCGAGATCGGCACCATCGCGGCGAATTCGGCGTAGCACAGCGCGGCGAATCCGCAGGTGACCGCCGTGAGCAGAAACGACAACACGATCGCGGGGCCGGCACCGGGGCGCGATGGATCGCCGACGATCGCCGTACCCGTCGTGGCGAAGATGCCCGCGCCGATCGTGGCGCCGACGCCGAGTGCCGTGAGGTGCCACTTGCCGAGCGAGCGCTTGAGCCCGCCCCGCTCGACGATGTCGTTCTCGCAATCCTGCACGGACTTCCGGATGAACAGCCGATTCATGGCGGTCCTCGAAAACGGGGCGCGCTCTCGTGCGTCGACATGGAGGTGGCGGCGGCCGACGGCGATATCGATCGGCTTCGCCCGCCAGGTGGTTGCGTCAGGAATTTCGCTTGCCGGGAAGCGTGAACGTGACCGTCGTCGTTCCCGCGACCGTGGTGCCGTCGGGCGCGCGGGCCGGCGTGAAGCGGAACGCGCGGATGACTTCGTCGAACTTGCGGGCGTAGTCGCGGTCGGCGATCTCCGGCGCGACCTCGTACCGGTCGACCCGGCCGTCCACCCGCACCCAGAAGGTCACGGCCAGCGAGGCGCCGCGCAGTTCCTTGGGCGGGGTGTCGAACGGGAAGGCCAGGTCGCGCAGCTCGGGAGGCCGGATCGTGCCACCCGCCCCACCGCCCCCGTTGCCGGTGCCGGCGCCAGGCCCCTGGCCGCCGCCGATTCCCGGCCCGGCACCGCCTCCAGTGCCGCCACCAGCCCCGGGACCCGCACCCGGTGCCGTCCCGGCCGCTGCCGGAGCGGACGCGACCGCTGGAGTCGGCTGGGTATCGATCGGCGCGGGTGGTGGAGTGGGCGCCGGCACCACCGGTGTCGGCGTGGCAGGCGGCGTCACGACCGGCTCGGTCTTGACGCGCGGACGAGGCGGCGGCGTCACCGGCGTCATCCGCGGCATCTTCGGCTGCGCCGGCGGCGGCAGGGTAATATAGGCCACCCGGGGACCGCCGCCACCGCCTCCGCCGCCACCACCTCCGGGCGCCAGCGCGGGGTCGCCGGGCGCGAGCGTGCGCGACCACAGGCGCTCGCCGCTTCGCACCGCCAGGACGATGATCAACGCATGGATCAGCACGGAGAGCAGGAGGCCGCCGTAACGGCGCCGCTGGTCGGGGAGGCTGAGCCGAAGGGGTACCGGAGCTCGCGTAAGGTCCTCGATGATGGACGGGCCACCGTCGGCGAAAGATAACGCGCGGCACCCGCCCGGCCCGTGATGGTGGGACGCTCCGTGCAGCCCGTGCCACACGCCTGGCTGCAGGTGATGGGCTGATCCGGGAGTCACCCTGAACGCAGTGAAGGGGGCATGCCCC
>DATEJD010000228.1:0-4724 GCA_035278325.1 Gemmatimonadales bacterium
CGTTCTTCCCCGCCGTCTGCCGCATATGCTCGAGCAGGCGCTGCACCCCCTCTTCGATGGCGGCTTGCTCGGCCCGGAGCCGCCCGACCTGATCGCCCCCGTTCTTCAGCTGATCCTGGACCGCGAGCTGCCGTTCGGCGAGCCGGCTCGTCTCCGCCAGCGCCTGATCGAGAGCGGCCACGACCTCCTGCTTCCACCCCTGCTGCATGCCCTCGCGCTCCCGCTGGAGCTGGTCGCCGAGCGGCTCGAGCGATTGCTCCGCCTGCCGGCCCTTCTGCTGCGCCTGGGGCCGCTGGCCCTGCTGGCTGGCCGACGCCGCCTGTTTCATCTGACCGGCCGCCTGCTGCGCCTGGTCACCCGCGTGGTCCAGACGCTCGCGCCGCGCCGAGTCGTCCATCGCCTTGCCCAGCCGATCGAGCGCGGCGCTCAGCGAGTCCGCTCGGGAGGCCAGGTCGCGCTCGGCCTGCGCGGCTCGGGCACTGTCGGCCGTGGGGATCTGCCGGTTCCACTCGCGCTGTTCCTGCGCCAGGTCCTTCGACTCCTTGCTCAGGTTGGCCAGGTCGCCTTCCAGCGCGGCCCGGCGGAACAGCTCTCGGCTCCGCTCCAGCGCCTCGCGCGCCTCCTTCTGGGCCTCGGCCAGTCGCTCCAGGGCGTCGCGGGTGTGCTCGGCATCGAGGTCCTTGAGCGCCTGCTGCAGCTCCTGCAGGCGGTTCCTGAGCTCCGGCGAGATCGCGCGCTCGAGCTCCTGGCGAATGTCGGCCAGCTCGCGCTGCCAGGCCGTATCGCCCAGCCCCGCGGCCTCGGCGCTCTTCCGCAGCGCCTCGAGCGACTGCTTGAGCGCCTCCGCCTGCTGCATCAGATCCTGCTGCGACTTGGCGACGCTCTCCGCCTTCTTGGACTCCTCGAACGAGAGCGACGCCGCGTTCGTGTCGCTCCGACCGTCGGTCGACCGGGGCCGCTCCTGAGCCAGGTCGTCGGTCTGCCGCTCGAGCTGTTTGCTGGCCTCGGCGATGGAGTCGAGCCGGCTCGACACCGACTCGGTCGCCTGGCGCTGGGCCGCGCGAACCTCGCTCATCGTGGGCAGCCGCAGCACGAACTCCCGCGAGCGGCCGATCTGGCGCATGGGCGCATTGTCGGCCGCCACGGCCCAGTAGCGGACGGTGTCGCCCGGCAGCAGTCCACGACGGGTGAGATCGAGGGTGTAGTTGAGGATGGCGCGGTCGGGCGTCGGCGCCGGCAGGGCCACGCTCTCGCGCCGCACCGAGTCCATCACGCCGAGTCGGCTGATGCGGCGGCTCTCGAGCGCGACGCTGGTGAGACCGTGGTCGTCACGGACGTCGAGCACCAGCGGAAGCTGAAGGCTGATGGGAGCCAACGTGTCGGCGCCAGGGACGGGGACGTCCACCTGCGGCGCGCTGTCGGGCACCAGGCGGACGGGGAGCCGCACGGTATCGGACGTGAGCGGCGCACCCCCCTGGGTGGCGAGGGCCAGCTCGTAGGCGGCCGATGCGGTGGGAACGAAGCTGCCGCTGAACCGTCCACCGTCCACGCGGAGGTCGACGTTGCGCCCCGCCGAGGTCCAGGCCGCGCTGGCCAGCGGCGCGGTCGCCTCGCCTCGGGTCTCGAGCCGGGTCCCGGCCGGGAGCAGCAGCGTGTCACCGCCCGTGGGAACCGGCTCCGCCTCCATGTCGAGGTAGGCGGGGTAATGCGCGGTGACGCTCAGGCTCCCGAGGAACACCGGGAGGCGCACGCGGACCAGGACCGTGTCGGAGGACCGGGCGCCGCTCGTAACCCGGGCGTAGATGTCGCTCTGCAGCGCGCCGGTGCTGACCCGCGCCCGTCCCAGGCTGTCGAGCACGACGCCTTTCGGCCGCCAGCCTTCGCCCGGCGCGCGTACCCAGAGGGTGGCGTGCCGCCGTCCGAACGCCTCGAGCCTGAGCAAGGTCGAGTCGCCCCGGTCGACGACGCTCCGCTCGGCGCTGACCCGCACCGGCGCGATCGTGGCCTCCCACGCACGCCCGGGATGCCACAGCGCGGCCGCCGGGCCGTGCACCGGCCCCGCCGAGCCGAACGCCGCCAGGCCAGCGCCGAGCACGGCCAGCCCCATCATCCCGAGCGTCCGCACCGGCTGCGCCAATGGCTCCGCCGCGCTGGCACCACGCTGTGTTACATCGTCGGCCTGAACCCGGTCGGCCAAGTCGAGCAGCGCGCCGCTGGTGCCATGCGCCGACTGGTCGAGCAGGGTCGTGAGCGCACCCCGGCGCCAGGCGCCGATCTCTTCGAGCCGCCCCGCCACGCCGCCCGCCGAGAGTCGGACCCGGGCGCGCCAGGCCAGCCAACCCGCCACGCCGAACACCACGAGCGACCCAACCCAGGCGAGCAGCACCCAGTACGGCGCCTCGAGCCCGCTCAGCCGCACGATCCAGGCGACCGCCCCAAGCACCAGCGCCGCCGAGCCCAGCGCGAGGGCCATCCACCCGGCGGTCGCGCGCGCGCGAAGCGGGCGCGCCACCCGCTGCAGGGCGAGGTAGGTGGCCGGCGCCGTCACCCGCCGTATCCGACCGCGTACGCGAACAGGTTCACGCCCATGCGGAGCGCCGCCTCGTGCTTCTCCGGCGGATCGTGGTGGACCTCGAAGTCTTCCCAGCCGTCGCCCAGGTCGCTCTGGTAGGAGTAGTAGACCGCGAGCCGCCCATCGAGGAAGATCCCGAATCCCTGCGCCGGCTTCCCGTCGTGCACGTGGATCTTGGGAATCCCCTTCGGAAAGTCGTACACCAGGTGATAGATCGGATGGTCGAGCGGGACCTCGACCATGGGGTGATCGGGGAACAGCCGCTGCAGCTCGCGCCGGATCGAGACGTCCATGCCGTAGTTGTCGTCAGCGTGGAGAAATCCCCCCTGCTGCAGGTACCGGCGCAGCGTGACCAGGTCGTGGTCGCTCCAGTGCACGTTGCCGTGTCCCGTCATGTAGATGTAGGGCACGTTCCAGAGCTCGTCGTCCGACAGACTCACCACCTTCTCGACCGCGGTCACCTTGAGGCCGGTGCGGGTGCGGATGGCGGTGAGCAGGTTGGGCAGGCTGGACGGGTTGGCATACCAGTCGCCGCCACCGTCGTAGTGCAGGCGGCCGATGGTCATGACCGGGGCGGCCGTGCGCGAGGTCGCTGCGGGCAGGACCGCCAGCGCCACGAGAAGGGGGACGACGCGTCGTATCGTCATGGCAGCTCCATCACCAATCGGTAGGCGTCGTTGCGTGACAGGCCGAGGGTGTCGCTCAGTCGCCGGACCACCTCCCGGCGGGTCAGACCTTCGGCGAGGAGCACACTGGCCTGGGCGCGCGCGTCCTCGGTCCGGTCGGGCGGCTCGGCGGGCGTTCCGGTGCCTTCGAGAACAACCGTCAGCTCGCCGCGCGGTGGATACTCCGAATAATACTGCGCCAGCTCCTCGATCGGGCCGACCCGGAACTCTTCGTGCAGCTTGGTCAGCTCTCGAGCGACCGCGGCCCGGCGCCCGGGTGCCAGTTTGGCCAGATCGCCGAGCAGGTCCGCCAGCCGCGGCGGCGCCTCGAAGAACACGACGCTCCACTCCTCCAGTGCCGCCCGGGCCAGCAGCCGGCCCCGCTCGCCTCCCTTGCGAGGCACGAAGCCCAGGAACAGATACCGGTCACTCTTGAAGCCCGCGGCGGAGAGCGCCGTCGCCACGGCCGACGGCCCCGGAATCGGCACCACCGCGATGCCAGCCTCGCGGGCGGCCGCCACGAGATCGGTGCCGGGATCGCTGACCGCGGGCGTGCCGGCATCCGAGACCAGCGCGACGTCACGGCCTTCGTGCAGGATCTCGAGCAGCGTCGCGAGTCGTTTGTGGTCGGAATGCGCGTGATAGCTGAGGAGTTGCGGAGCCGCACCCAGGTGGGTCAGCAGTCCCCGCGTGCGCCGGGTGTCTTCGGCCGCCACGACAGCCACGGCGCGCAGCACCGACCCAGCGCGCTCGGAGAGATCGCCCAGGTTGCCCAATGGGGTCGCCACGACGTACAGGGTACCGGGCATGATGGAAAGGTAGGAAGAGCGTTTGGCGGGGAGAAGCGGGATGGTCTGGACCGGAGTCACTCTGACAGGAGTCACCCCGAACGCAGTGAAGGGGGCATGCCCAGACGCATGCCCCCTTCGCGGAGTTTACCCTGGGCGACGCCAGGGCTCAGGGTGACTCCTGTCCGGCTCAGGCCAGGTGCTGCTTGATCTTCCCTTCCAGCGTGGCCTTGGGCACCGCCCCGATCACAGTGTCCACATGCTGGCCGTTCTTGAAGAACAGGATGCTGGGGATCGACCGCACGTTGAAGCGCATCGCGGTGCGCTGGTTGGCGTCCACGTCCACCTTGGCCACCTTGGCCTTGCCGGCATACTCGCCGGCCAGCTGATCGAGAATCGGCGCCACGACCTGACACGGTCCGCACCACGTCGCCCAGAAATCGACGAGCACCAGGCCGTTGGCCTGCTCGATTTCACTGGTAAACGAGGAGTCGGTAACGTGGACGGTCTGGGAATTCGTCGTGGCCATGATGTTATTCTCCTGTATTGGAAACCGTCTCGACCAGATTCTCGACGGAGGGATCGCGTGTCTGATCGCCCCCGCATTGCGCATGTTGGCGTGGCCGTCACCGACCTCGACGCTGCCGTGGCGTTCTACCGCGACGTCCTCGGTCTGTCCCCGCATCCGCCGGAGGAAGC
>DATEJD010000229.1:0-5242 GCA_035278325.1 Gemmatimonadales bacterium
TTCGGCGCGTTCGTCGAGATCCTGCCCGGGGTCGAGGGACTGCTCCACATCAGCGAGCTCCAGCACGGCCGCACCGAGAAGACCGAGGACGTGGTCAAGAAGGGCGACATCGTGCAGGTCAAGCTGCTCGAGGTAGACGACCGCGGACGCATGAAGCTCTCCCGGAAGGCGCTGCTGCCCAAGGAGTAGCTCCGCATTGGACACGGTCAGGCTGGACGACGGGCTGCATCGCACCACTCTGCCCAACGGGCTCGTCGTCCTTTCCGAAAAGCTGCCGGGCGTCCGCTCGGCGGCCACCGGCTTCTACGTGCGCACGGCGAGCGCACACGAGCGCCGGGAGCAGATGGGCATCTCCCATCTGCTCGAGCACATGGTGTTCAAGGGCACCGAGCGGCGCACGGCCAAGGAGCTGGCGCTCGAGCTCGAGGTGCGGGGCGGCAGCCTCGACGCCTTCACCGGGCGCGACTACACCAGCTACCAGGCGCACACCCTCGACGCCGATCTCCCGCTCGCGGTCGAGATCCTGACCGACCTCGCGCGCCGGCCCCTCCTGCGCGAGAGCGATCTCGAGCCCGAGCGCAACGTCATCTTGGAGGAGATCAACGGGGTGGAGGACACCCCCGACGATCTGGTGTTCGAGCTGCACGCGGCCGATCTCTGGCCCACCCATCCCTACGGGTACTCGATCCTGGGGAGCCCCGGCACCCTGGCCGCGATGTCCGCCGACGACCTCCGGTGCCTGCACGCCACCGGGTACTATCGCGGCAACTTCGTGGTGGCCGCGGCGGGCAACGTGGACCACACCCAGCTTCTCACCGTGCTCGAGCGCGAGGGCTGGTTCGAGGGGGCCTCGGTCGAGCCGCCACGCGGCGCGGTGACGCCGGCGCCGGCGGTGCGGGGCGCCCGGCGCCACGAGGAGCGCGACACGGCGCAGACCCACATCGTCTTCGGCACCGACACCTTTCCGCTGCGCGACCCCCGGCGCTTCCCGCTGGCCATTCTCACGAACGTCTTCGGCGGCGGGATGTCGAGCCGACTGTTCCAGCGGGTGCGCGAGGAGCTCGGCCTGGCCTACGCGATTTTCGCCTACAAGCATTTCTACCAGTCGGCGGGACAGCTCGGCGTGTACATCGGGACCCAGCCGGGGACCGCGGACGCGGCGGTCGAGGCGATCCACGCCGAGTACGCGAAGCTCGCCGCGGACGCGCTGCCGGCCGATGAGCTGGCTGACGGGAAGCAGCAGCTCAAGGGGCAGGTGATGCTGTCCCTCGAGAGCCCCGGCGCCCGGATGGGCCGGCTCGCCGGCTTCGTGCTGCACGATGACGACTACCGGCCACTCGACCAGATGCTGGCCGAGATCGACGCGGTCACGGCGGACGAGATCGCGAGCGTGGCGGCGGAGTTCTTCGCGCCCGACCGGCAGACGGTGCTCCGGCTCGGGCCCCAAAGCAGCGGTGAGCGGTAAGCGGTAAGCGGTGAGCGGGGGGCGGGTAGTCACCCTGAGCGAAGCGAAGGTGGCAGGCGTCGACTCATGGCCCCTTCGCTTCGCTCAGGGTGACTCCCTCCCGCTCAGCGCTCACCGCTCACGCTCAAAACGCTCACATGACGACCAACTCTCCCTGACCGAGGACCTCTGATGCTGATCGGCGTGCCGAAGGAGATCAAGACGAACGAGAACCGCATCGCCCTCGTGCCGGCCGGCGCGGAGGCGTTCGCCGCCGCGGGACACACCGTCTTCATCGAGGCCGGCGCGGGGCTCGGCAGTGGGTTTCCGGACGAGGCGTACCAGGCCGCGGGCGCGCAGATCCTGCCCAGCGCCGACGAGGTCTGGAAGCGCGCCGACATGATCATGAAGGTGAAGGAGCCGATCGCGCCCGAATGGCCGCGCATGCGGAAGGGGCAGGTGATCTACACGTACTTCCACTTCGCGGCGGCGGAAGACCTGACCCGCGCGGTGATCGACTCCGGCGCCGTGGCCGTCGCCTACGAGACGGTCCAGCTGCCGAGCGGCGAGCTGCCGCTGCTGACCCCGATGTCCGAGGTCGCCGGCCGGATGGCGGTCCAGGAGGGCGCCAAGTACCTGGAGAAGGTGTTCGGCGGGAGCGGCATCCTGCTTGGCGGCGTGCCGGGGGTCCCGCCAGGCGAGGTGGTGATCATCGGCGGCGGTGTGGTGGGCATCAACGCGGCCAAGATGGCGGCGGGTCTGGGCGCCCACGTCACCATTCTGGACATCTCGCTCGACCGGCTCCGTTATCTCGACGACGTGCTCCCCGCCAACGTCGACACCGGCTACAGCAACCGCCACACCATCCTGGGAGCCATTGCGCGGGCGGACCTCGTGATCGGGGCCGTCCTGCTGCCGGGCGCCAAGGCGCCCCACCTGGTCAAGCGGGCCGATCTCAAGACGATGAAGCCGGGGTCGGTCATCGTGGACGTGGCGGTGGACCAGGGGGGCTGTGTCGAGACGATCAAGCCGACGACCCACGAGAATCCGACCTACTTCGTCGACGGCATTCTGCACTACGCGGTCGCCAATATGCCCGGCGGGGTTCCCCGGACCTCTACCCTGGCCCTCACCAATGCCACACTGCCATATGGACTTAAGCTGGCCAAACACGGCTGGCGTGCCGCCTGCAAGGCCGACCCGGCATTGGCGCTGGGGCTCAATGTGGTCGAGGGGAAGACGGTCTACCCGGGCGTGGCGGAGGCCTTCCGGCTCCAGCTGACCGACGTCGCCTCGGTCCTGTGACCGAGGTCCTGATCACCCGGCTGCCCCACGCCGAAGGGCTGCCGCTCCCCGCCAGGGCTACTCCGGGGTCGGCCGGCTACGACATCGCCAGCGCCGACGAGGGCACCCTGGCACCGATGGAGCGGAAGCTGTTCCGCACCGGGTTCGCGATCGCCGTGCCCGAAGGGTTCGAATGCCAGATCCGGCCGCGCTCGGGCCTGGCGCTGCGCCACGGGATCTCGCTCCCCAACACCCCGGCCACGATCGACAGCGACTACCGGGGCGAGCTCATGATCATGCTGGTCAATCTGGGTGCCGATACCTTCGAAGTGACCCGTGGGATGCGGATCGCGCAGCTGGTGATCGCGCGGGTGGAGCAGGCCACGTTCCGCGCCGTGGACCAGCTGCCCGGTACGCACCGGGGCGACGGCGGGTTCGGCAGCACGGGGCGCTAGCGCACTCAGCTCGAGCCGTAGCGTACTCAGATGGAGCCGTGGCGTCCCTCATCCCGAGCGAAGCGAGGGACCTTCTCGACTGGACCGGAAGCCGGCGACGGTCCGAAAACCCGTCGGCAAGGTCCCTCGCTTCGCTCGGGATGAGGAACGGTGCCACACGCCGCTTCCCGTTGCACTTGGCCCCTTTTACCTTGTGAACCATGCGCCTGACGGCCGCTTGATGAAGCTCCCATCTCTGAATCTGACGTCCTGGCTCCCCGCGAACGAGATCGCGGTCGATCTTGGCACGGCCAACACGCTGGTGTACGTCAAAGGCGAGGGGATCGTCCTCAACGAGCCCTCGGTGGTGGCCATCGAGAAGGTCTCGGGCAAGATCAAGGGCATCGGGCTCGAGGCCAAGCGCATGCTCGGGCGCACACCCGACGGCATCCTCGCGGTGCGGCCGCTCAAGGACGGCGTGATCGCCGACTTCGACGTCACCGAGAAGATGCTGCGGTACTTCCTCAAGACGATCATCGACAAGCACGTCTTCCGCGTCAAACCCAAGGTCATCGTCTGTGTGCCGTCCGGCATCACCGAAGTCGAGCGCCGCGCCGTTCGCGACTCGGCCGAGACGGCCGGGGCCAAGCAGGTCCTGATGGTGGCCGAGCCGATGGCGGCGGCCATCGGGGTGGGCCTGCCGGTGGAGACGCCGACCGGCAACATGGTGATCGACATCGGCGGCGGGACCACCGAGATCGCCGTCATCGCGCTCTCGGGCATCGTGTCGGACACCTCGATCCGCACCGGCGGCGACGAGCTGGACCAGGCCATCGTCCAGTTCATGCGGAAGAATTACAATCTCCTGGTGGGCGAGCCCACCGCCGAAGCCATCAAGATCAAGATCGGCTCGGCCGCGCCGACCGGCGATGAGCGGGAGATGGAGGTGAAGGGCCGGGACCTCGTGTCGGGCATCCCCAAGACCGTCCGGGTGCACTCGACCGAGATCCGCGAAGCGGTGCAGGAGCCGATTCAGCAGATCGTGGACGCGGTGCGCCGCGCCCTCGAGATCACGCCTCCCGAGCTCGCCAGCGACATCGTGGACCGCGGCATCGTCATGACCGGCGGCGGCGCGCTCATCCGGGGCCTCGATATCCTGCTGGCGCAGGAGACCGGGCTCCCGATTCACGTGGACGAAGACCCGCTCACCTGCGTGGTGCGCGGCACCGGACGCATTCTCGACGACTACGAGAAATACCGCAGCGTCCTGTCCAACTGAGCATGGCCAGCGCGTCGGAACGCTCGTACACGCGCCGGGACACCGTGATGTTCGGCGTGTGCCTGGTGCTGTCGCTGGTGGCGCTGTTCTCGCCCACGGCATGGGGGCTCGGGGTCGCCTCGGCGCTCCGTCAGTCGGTGCTGGCGCCGCTGGTCTGGCTCCAGGTCCGGGCCGAGGAAGGGAAGACCAGCCGGGTCCGCCTCCGCGCCATCACCGCCCAACGTGATTCGGCCTCCTACCTCGCGCAGGGCCTCCCGTCGCTGCTGGCCGAAAACGAGCGCCTCCGGCAGCTGCTGGGGCTGAGCCGGCGGCTCGCGAGCCCCTACGTAGCCGCCGAAGTCCTGCACCAGCCGCAGGCGACCGACGGACGGACGCTGCTCCTGAGCGTGGGGTCGCGCAATGGCGTCGCCGCGTTCGACCCGGTGGTGGCCCCCGAGGGACTCATCGGCGTCGTCCTCAACGCGGCACCGCGCACCAGCATCGTGATGACCTGGGCCCATCCCGAGTTCCGGGTGAGCGCCTTCACCGTCACCGGCAACGCCGCCGGGGTCGTCGCCCCATCGGCCTCGGGCAGCGGGGAAGGGGCCCTCGAGTTCCGCGGCGTGCCCTATCGGGATTCGGTGCCGGTCGGCACGCTGGTGCTCTCCTCGGGACTGGGCGGGGTGTACCCCAAGGGCATTCCGGTGGGCACCGTGACCGGCATCGTGAGCGAGCAGGCGGGCTGGGAGCGGGTGTACCGGCTGCTGCCCGCCGCCAATCCGGGATCGGCGGCGCACGTGCTGGTGCTGACCTCACCCAGCG
>DATEJD010000230.1:0-3154 GCA_035278325.1 Gemmatimonadales bacterium
GCGGCAGCCGGCCGACGCGATCGTGGTGCTGGGCGCGGCGCAGTACAACGGCCGGCCCTCGCCGGTGCTCCGCGCCCGGCTGGATCACGCCCTGGGTCTCTACCGCGAGCGGCTGGCGCCGCTCGTCGTGGTCACCGGCGGTGTCGGGCGGGGCGACACCACCAGCGAGGCCATGGTGGGACGCCGGTATCTGATCGCCCACGGCGTGCCGGTCGACGCCGTGGTGGCGCAGGGCGATGGACGCACCACCATGGCCTCGATGACCGCGGTGAGCGGCTGGCTCGCCGGCCGCGGCCTCCACCGCGTCATTCTGGTGAGCGACCCGTTTCATATGTTCCGGCTCCGGCTCGAGGCCCGCCGCACGGCCCTCGAGGCGTATACCTCCCCGACCGAAAGCAGTCCTATCTCCGAGAACCCCGTCCTGGAGCTCCGGTACCTGTTCGCCGAGGGATACAAGGTCCCGGTGGCCTGGATCCGGAGCTGGTGACCGCCTCATGACCCTGATCTCGACCGAGCGGCTGTACACCGGCCGCGTGGTGAACCTCGACCGCGACACCGTCCGCTTCCCCGACGGGTCCACCGGCCAGCTCGAGATGCTGCGCCACCCCGGCGCCGCGGCGGTCGTGCCATTCCTGGACGATCCACGCGCGCCCGATCCGCGCGTGCTTCTCATCCGCCAGTTCCGCCACGCGGCGAACGGGTTCATCTGGGAAGTGCCGGCCGGCCGGCTCGACGCGGGCGAGACGCCCGAGGCCTGCGCCCGACGCGAGCTGGAGGAAGAAACCGGGAGGCGAGCGCGGATCATGGAGCGGCTCACCACCATCTACACCACTCCCGGCTTTACCGACGAGCGCATCCACCTGTTCCTGGCGTACGGGATCGAGCCGGGCTCGCAACGCCGCGAGGCCGACGAGTTCATGGAGCTGCACGAGCTCAGCTGGTCGGCCGTGCTGGAGCTGGTCCGAACCGGCGAGGTGCAGGACGGGAAGACTCTGGCGAGCCTCCTGTTTGTTCAGTCTTTCTACAGAAGCCCCTAATGCGATACGAGCACGGTCCGCGGGTTTCGTCCACCGGTTGAGATCGCTGGCTGTTCACCACGGAAGCACGGAAGACACGGAAGGCTCCCTGGTCGGGCAAACCACCTCTCGTCCCGAGACGGGAGAGTTGGTCACGAGAGTTTTTTGGGGTGGGGGGCACCCCAAGATCTCTGCAGCGAGGCCGGCTTAGGCGCCGAGTGAGAGGAGGTCGGCCCGACCAGGGAGCCTTCCGTGTCTTCCGTGCTTCCGTGGTGAAGGCCGGACCGACTCTCCCGGCCACGGAGCCACAGGGTGACTCGTAGGAGCGGTAGCGAAACGCGCACCAAGCGGATACCCGTTTGCCGCGCGTCCGTCTAAGATTCGGCCATGCCCGCTCAGACGTACGACGCGCTGCTGCGCTCCCTCCCCAAGGGCGATCTCGCGCCGGTGTACTACCTGCACGGACCCGAGGACATCCTCAAGGACGAGGCCGTCGACGCGATCCTCGATCGGGCCCTGGAGCCCGGGCTGCGGGACTTCAACCTCGATCAGCGCTCGGCCGGCCAGCTCGATCCCGAGGCGGTCTTCGCCCTCTGCACTACCCTCCCGATGATGGCGGATCGGCGGGTCGTGGTGCTTCGCGAGGTCGAGGGCTGGAAGCGCCGCCCCAAGACCCGCGCGGCCTTCCTCTCCTATCTCGAGCGCCCGTCCCCCGAGACGGTCGTCATCCTGGTCCAGGGCTCGACCGAGGAGGAGGCCGATCGAGACCTGGTGCGCGGCGCCTTTGCGGTGGAGTGTGAGCCGCTGGCACCCGAGCGCGCCCGCCGCTGGCTGGCGCGGCGGGCCACGCGTCTCGGCGTAAGCCTGGAGGACGCCGCCGCCGAGCACCTCCTGGCCGCCACCGGTGGCGAGCTCGGCGCCGTCGCCGCCGAGCTGGAAAAGCTCCGAGCCCTCCCGTCCGGCACGCCCCTCACCGCCCACCAGGTGGGCGCGCTGGTCGGGGTGCGCCACGGCGAGACCGTGTACGACTGGCGCGACGCCGTGCTGGACGGCGCCGCTGGCCGCGCCGCCCGGATGCTCGGGCCGCTGCTCGACCAGCCGGGAGTCACCGCGGTGCGGCTGGTCTCGCTGCTCGGCACCAGCCTGATCGGCGTCGGGCTCGCCCGCAGCCACCACGACCGGCGAATCCGGGGCGCTCAGCTCGAGCGCCTGGTGCTCGAGCGGTTGCGCCAGCTCCGGATTTTCGGGTTGCCCGACTGGAAGGCGGAAAGCGCGCGCTGGGCGCGATGGGCGGCCACGTGGCCGGCCGACCGGGTGCGGGGCGGCCTCCGCGCCGCCCGGGACGCGGATCAGGCGCTCAAGAACACCACGGTCTCCGACGAGCGGGGCATCCTCACCGATCTGGTCCTTCGCCTCGCGGTGGAGCGGAGGGAGGCCGCGTGAGGGCCGCGGTGCTGGCCTGGGCCCTCGCGGTTTCGACCGCCGTCGTCGCCCGGCTCGACGCGCAGACCGACCCTCGCTTGGTCAACGCGGTGCGGGCGGCGCAGGAAGGCCAGGGCGACTCGGCGCGCGCGGCGGTGCAACGCCTGCTCGATGCGACGCCGCCGACGGACACGCTCTACCCGCAGATCCTCTACACCCAGGCCATGGTCGCGAGCTCGGCGGGCGAGATGCGGCGCGAGCTGCAGCGCGTCACCGTGGAATACGCCAGCTCCGACTGGGCCGACGACGCCCTGCTGCGGCTGGTGCAGATGGACTACGCGACCCGCAACTACGACGCCGCGGCCAGGAATCTCGAGCGGCTTCGAGTCGATTTCCCGGGGTCGCCGCTGATGGCGCAGGCCGCCTACTGGGCCGCCCGCACCTACTTCGACAGCAACAACCCGCAGGCCGCCTGCCGCTGGCTCGCCGATGGCATGGCCAAAGCACAGAGCGATGTCGAGCTGCAGAACCAGCTCGGCTATCTCTACCAGCGCTGCGATCTGCGTCCCGACTCGACGATGGCGGCCGCGCCCGCCGCGCCGGCGCCGCGGGATAGCGGGGCGCGCGACACTGTTCGCAGCACCGCCACAACGCCGCCGGCCGCGCCAGGCGCAGGGTCACCCGCGCCGGCCACACCCACACCAGCCGCACCCACG
>DATEJD010000231.1:0-16348 GCA_035278325.1 Gemmatimonadales bacterium
GAGCCGCTCGGCGGCGAGGAGGGCCTTGGGCGCGTAGGGCGAGGCCGGCCACTCGTCTGCCACTTGGCGGAACAGGGTGGCGGCCAGGAGGGGGGCATGGATGGAGTCGCGCGCCGACTCCGCACCGAGAAAGAGACGCAGGTCGCCTTGCGGGGTGCCGGCACGGGCCGAATCGGCGAGCTGGGCGAGCTGCCGGAGCTCGACCTGCAGGGCCGCGGCCTCCATGCCCGCGGGCGACTGTGAGGCCAGGTCGGCCAGTGCGTCAGCCTTTGACGCGAGATCCCCGAGGGACCGCGCGGAGCTCAACTCCACCCGGAGCAGCCGGAGTCGAGCCCGTGCGGCACCGTCGGACGAGCCCTGGACCTTGGCGGCCTGTTCGAAGCGCGCCATCGCGGCGGCGGAGTCGAGCGGCGCCAGGCGGACGCCATCCTCATACAGCCGTCGCGCGCTGAGCTCGGGGGCGGCGCCAGGCTCGTCGGCCAGTCGGGTCACGAGTGACGACGCCGCCCGTGCATCTTCCCGCCCCATGGTGACCACCACGCTGTCCCAGGCGAACGACGTGTCGTGGAGCGCCAGCACGGAATCGGCGAACACCAGCGCCTCTTCGGTGCGCCCGGCGCCGGCCAGCGCCAGGAGCAGGTCCTCGCGCGCGCGCGGGTCGGGGCTTTCACGCATGAGCGCGACTGCTGCCTCGTACTGCCCGCTCATCCGGAGCGCCCTGGCGTGGCGGAACCGCGCCTCGTGCCGCCGCACCGAGTCGGCGCTGTTGAGCACCCGCAAGAATGCGAGGTCCGCCAGGCCCGCGTCGCCCAGCTGGAGCTGGCAGCGCCCGAGGGCCAGGGCGGCCTCCTCGGTGAAATCGGTGGAGAGCTGCACCAGCACGAGCCGTCCGAGCGGTCCGATGGCCTCCTGGCACTGGTTGAGGCGCGCAAGGGCGAGTCCGCGAAGGACGGTGGCCTGGTCGGCGTACTTGCTGCGCGGGTGTCGCAGCACCAGCGAGTCTGCCCGGGTGATGACCTGCCCCCAGAACCCCTGCGCCTCGAACGGTCGGCCCTCGCGCTCGGCCTTGCGGGCGGACTTGGCCAGCCGGTTGGTGTTGTACATCCCGTTGTAGTAGACGCACCCACCCAGCAGGACCAGGCCAGCCAGGCGGACCAGCCGCGCGGCGCCACGGGTGACGCCCCTGGCGGCGCTCACGGTGCCGCCCCCGAATCGGCCGCCGTGCCGGTCCGGCGCTCGTACTCGAGCAGGTACTCCACGATGCCGTCGGCGATCGATGCGGCCATGGCCTTCTGGCTGTTGCGGTTGGTGAGGAAGTGCCCGTCCTGCGGGTTGGTGCTGTAGCCCAGCTCGATCAGGATGGCTGGGCGCCGGGCGGTGGTCAGCACCATGAACCCGGCCTGTTTGACGCCGCGGCTTTCCCCGGTATGCACAGTGCCCAGATCGTGCTGGACCAGGGCCGCGAGGCGGGCCGACTCGCGCAGGTGCTCGTTGAGCTGGAGGTCTTTCAGGATGAAATCCAAGCCGCCGACCGTCCCCACCTGGTCCTGCTCGGTCTCGAAGCGGACGGCGTCGTTTTCCATCTGCGCCACGCGGGCCGCGTCCTCGGTCTTGGCTTCGGCGAGGAAATATGTCTCGAAGCCGCGGATGTCGGTGTAGCCGGGGCGGCGCTTGAGGGAGTTGATGTGCAGGCTCACGAAGAGATCGCAGGCCTCGGTGCAGTAGCCGCCGCGATCGCCGAGCGCGATGAGGGTGTCCTTGGTCCGGGTCATCCGCACGCCGATGCCGCGGCGCTTGAGCTCGTCCCGGAGCAGCAGGGCCACCTGCAGGGTCACGTCCTTCTCGCGGACGCCGCGCGGAAAGAAGGTCCCCGGATTCCCAGGATCCACGCCGCCGTGCCCGGGATCCACCGTCACCACGTGCCCCGGCCGAAGCCCATTGGGGAGTCGCGCGCCGGTGCCGGCGGCCCGCCCGGCGAGCGAGGTCGTGCGCCCGCGCAGCTCCTCCAGCCGAGCCCGGCGGCGGTCCCAGCGATACTGGTCGCCCAGGTAGTAGGGGAGGATCTCGGCGACGAACTGGAACGGGAGGAACAGGGAGTCGCCGGCGAGCGAGGCCGGCCCGGCGAGCGGCATCAGCTGACTGCTGAACTGGTACAGGGGCGCACCCAACAGGAACCGGAACGGCTGGCGGGCCACCACCACCTCGGCCCAGCCGGAGTCGACGTGGAGCTCGCCGCCCAGGGCGGCCAGGAGGGGTGCGGCAGGAAGCACCGGAAAGCCGGCGGCATCGACCCGGAGTGCCACACGAGCCTCACCCCGCTGGGTGGCGACGATGACCTCGCGGGGCAAGGCGTCTGCCGAGCCCAGCAGCGCCCCGGCGAGCAGCAGGCCCGCGATCACCTGCGCCCCCGGACCGACACCGCGCGCGCCGTCTCGCGCTCGACCGCCCGACGCTTGAGATCCTCGCGCTTATCGTACTGCTTCTTGCCGCGTCCGAGGGCCAGGGTCACCTTGGCGCGGCCGTTCCGGAAGTAGAGCTCCAGCGGCACCAGCGTCAGGCCCTTCTGTTCCACCGCGCCGATCAGCTTCTCGATCTCCTTCCGATGCAGCAGCAGCTTCCGGGTGCGAACCGGGTCGTGATTGTAGCGGTTGCCCTGCTCGTAGGGCGTGATATTCATGCCGTCGAGGAAGACCTCACCGTTCCGAAGGCGGGCGTAGGCCTCCTTGATCGACGCCTTGCCGCTCCGGAGTGACTTGACCTCGGTGCCGGTCAGCACGATACCGCACTCCCAGGTTTCGAGAATGTGGTAGTCGTGGGTCGCCTTGGGATTGCGGGCGACGCTCTGTTTACGCTCGGCTGGCGGGGAGGAGTCGCGGGTCACGTCACCATCCTAAGCAAAGGATAGGCCACCACTTCGGGAGGGTCAACCCGATGTAGCGGCCAGGCGACTCGTGTCCCACGCGGTCACGGTGTGTCCTCTGATGACAACGGCATTCCAACCGAGGTGGATCTGGCGCGGCCCGCCCGCCAGCGTAAGTCGTGGCCCGGGTTGATTCCACCCCCCCGGCGCACTAGCTTTTCCGCCCTCGCCGAAGTGGTGGAACTGGTAGACGCGCTGCGTTCAGGGCGCAGTGGGCGCAAGCCCGTGCGGGTTCGAGTCCCGCCTTCGGCACTTTGAGCGCGATAGGACGAGAAGGCGATAGGACGGTCGCTGACCGGCCGCCTCATCCCGAGCGAAGCGAGGGACCTGCTCAACCGGTTTCGATACCCGTGGAGCAGGTCCCTCGCTTCGCTCGGGATGAGGAGAGTCGCCGATCCCGCCCCTATCGCCTTATCGTCCTATCGCCCTATCGTCCTCCTAGTACCTCGCCATCCCCGGCTCCGCCTGCTCCGCCCAGGCGTCGATCCCTCCGGCCAGACTCCGAACCTTCCCGTATCCGGCGCCTTTGAGGATCTCGAGCGCCTTGAGGCTCCGGGCGCCGTGGTGGCACTGGGTGACGATCTCGGCGTGACCGTCGAGCTCGTTCAGGCGGTCGGGGAGCTGGCTCAGCGGAATGAGCCGGGCACCCTCGATGTGGGCGATCTCCCACTCGTGCGGCTCGCGCACGTCCACCAGGACGAGGTCGTCACCCTTGGCGGCGCGCTCACGCTGCAGCTCGGCGACGCTGATCTCGACGCCGTGGTAATCGGGCTCGGCGCCGATGCCGCAGAAGGCCTGGTAGTCGATCAGCTCGTGGATGGTTGGATGCTCGCCGCAGATCGGGCAGTTCGGGTCCTTGCGCAGCTTGAGCTCGCGGAACCTGAGCTTGAGCGCGTCGAACAGCACCAGCCGCCCGACCAGCGAGTCGCCCGCCCCGATGATCCACTTGATGGCCTCCAGCGCCTGGATGCTGCCGATGATGCCGGGCAGCACACCGAGCACGCCGCCTTCAGCGCAACTGGGCACCAGTCCCGGCGGAGGCGGCTCCGAGTAGAGGCACCGGTAGCACGGGCCTTCCTTGGCGTAGAACAACGACGCCTGCCCCTCGAACCGAAAGATGCTGCCGTACACGTTCGGCTTGCCGAGCAGGACGCAGGCGTCGTTCACCAGGTAGCGGGTGGGGAAATTGTCGGTCCCATCCACCACGATGTCGTACTCGCGGATGATGTCGAGCGCGTTCTCGGACGTGAGGCGCCCCTCGTGCCCGATCACGTTCACGTTGGGGTTGAGATCGGTGAGCCGCGCCTTGGCCGACTCGAGCTTGGAATGCCCCAGGGTGGAGGTCCCGTGCACGATCTGCCGCTGCAGATTGGTGAGATCCACCACGTCGAAATCCACTACCCCGATGGTGCCGACGCCGGCGGCAGCGAGGTACAGCGAGAGCGGCGAGCCGAGGCCGCCCGCGCCGATGGTGAGCACGCGGGCCGCCTTGAGCTTCCGCTGGCCCTCGACCCCGACTTCGGGCAGCAGCAGGTGCCGCGAGTAGCGCAGCACCTCGGCATGGCTCAGCTTGGGCAGCGTCGTCTCGGTCGCGGGACTGCCCCCGGCGATGCTGGGGACGATCGTGAGCACGTCGCCCTCTCGGACCCGAGTCGCGGTCGACTCGAGCTGCCGGATGTCGGTGTCGTTGAGATACAGGTTCACGAAGGTCCTCAGGCGCCCGTCGTCCTGCACGAGATGGCGCTTGAGACCGCCGTGCGCGGTGAGGAGCCCATCGAGCACCTCGCCGACGGTGGTCCCGGCAACGTCGACCGCGTCGCGTCCGCCGGTGAAGTTGCGAAGCGGGGTCGGAATGGCAACGGTCACGGACATCGTCACACCTCGCTGAAGACGTCGAGCGATTCGGGCAGCATCTCGGGACGGTCGTCGGCCAGCACCCAGCTCGCCAGCTCGGCTCCACGCCCGCGGTCGATGCGCACTATGACATAACTGTACCACGGCCACGCGTGATCGGCGTCGAAGGCCGAAGGGCGGGCGGGGTGATCCGGGTGGGAGTGGTAGTAACCCACGATCTCCTGCCCGGCGGCGCGGACCTCGGCCTCGAGCCGCCGAAGGTCGTCCGGGGCAATGAGGTAGCGGTGCGGGTCGTCGGTCCGCCGGTTGACGGCGGGTACGAGCCGCACCACTTCCTTCGCGTCGCCATCGAGGCGACCCACCAGCGCGCCGCAGCATTCGGCCGGGTAGGCCACCTCGCCGTGGCGCCGGATCTCCTCCGCAAGGGACTCGGGCAGACGCAGGCTCATGACGCCTCCCACCGGTGGGGATCGCTGAGGTAGCGCGCGCCGGTATCGCACCCGATCGCGACCACGCAGGCATCCGGCTCCCGGCGAGCGACATCGATCGCCACCGAGATGGCCGCTCCCGCCGACCAGCCGACCAGCAACCCCTTGGCCCGGGCCAGCCAGCGCGCATGCCGGTCCGCTGTTTCGGTGGCCACCTCCACCACGGTATCGGGGAACCCGGCATCGTAGAGGGCCGGCGGCTCGCTGGTGGTGGCGAGGTGCTTGAGGCCCTCGAGGCCGTGGTAGGGCGAGTCCGGCTGCACGCCGACAATGTGGATGGCCGGGTTCCGCTCCTTGAGGTAGCTCCCGGTTCCCATCAGGGTACCCGTCGTTCCGAGCGCGGCGACGAAGTGGGTCAGTCGGCCACCGGTCTGAGCCCACAGCTCCGGCCCGGTGGTCTCCCGGTGGGCCTGGGGATTGGCCGGGTTGCTGTACTGGTCGGCGTAGAAGTACCGGTCGGGCTCGGCCTTGGCCAGCTCGCGGGCACGCCGCGCAGCACCCTCGGTGCCCTCCATCCGGTCCGTCAGGATCACTTCGGCTCCGTAGATCTCCAGCAGCGCCCGCCGTTCCGGACTGGCATTGGCGGGCAGACAGATGGTGACACCGATCCCCGCCGCCGCGCCCAGCATCGCGTACGCGATCCCGGTGTTGCCGCTCGACGCATCGAGCAGCCGCTTCCCCGGCAGCTCGCCCCGGCGAAGCCCATCGCGCAGAATGGCCCTGCCCGCGCGGTCTTTGACGCTTCCGCCGGGGTTGAGCCACTCGGCCTTGAGCCAGAATCGGCCGGTGCCGTCGGGCAGCGTGACCGGCAGCAGCGGCGTGTGCCCCACCGCCTGCCAAAGAGCCGGCTCTCGAATCGTTTCTCGTTGCCTCACAGCCGTCATTGTCGCTTCGACCCCCAAATGAAAAACCCGACCGATGGCCGGGTTGCGGGCGGCGACCGAAACGACGGCGTCAGCTCGCGGATGAGATCCCGACCAACTCCACGACTTGCGGTTCCTGCTTCATCAGGTCGGCGAGGGAGATGCTCGCCAGCAACTCGTCCACGCGCTGCTGGAGCGCGTGCCAGACGGGCCGGATGCTGCAGGTGGAGTCGGGGCTACATCGCGCGGCGTCGACGGGGTGCGTCTCGCAGTTCACTTCGAAGGTCTGATGCTCCGAGGCGGTCATGACGTCGCGAACCGAGATGTCGGTGGGCTCTTTGGCCAGCAGGTAGCCGCCTCGGGCACCCCGAACGCTCTCGACCAGCCCCGCCCGGCGGAGGCGGAGGAGGATCTGCTCGACATAATCGGCGGGGAGACGCTCGGTGTCGGCGAGCTCCCGCGCGGCCACGGGGCCGCGGCCGGTCCGGCTGCGGCGGGCCAGGTGAATGGAGATGATCAGGCTGTACTCGGTCCAGGTGGTGACCCGCATGGTGGGAATATGGGTGGCCGGAGGTCGGGATTCAAGAAGGTGTAGCGGCGGTCAGACGGTCGGAGGGTCAGACGATCGAGTCACCCTGAGCGAAGCGAAGGGGGCATGCGTCTGGGCATGCCCCCTTCACTGCGTTCAGGGTGACTCCCCTGACCGTCTGACCGTCCGACCGTCACTTCTTGTCCGCCGACGTCCACCGCGCCACCTCCTCCGCGCTCAGCGAACCGTACGGACGGATGCGGGCATCGCGGAAGTTGCCGGTGAACACGTCGCCCAGGTACTGGGACCACGAGAGGAGTGTGCCGTAGCACACCGGGTCTTCGGCGTCTGGTGCATCGAGCTCGGGGGCCAGCCGATCGAGCAGCTCGTGCATGATCCAGGTGGGCACCCGCGATCGGGCGCTGGGAAAGATGAAGCCGTAGAGGATCAGGTGCGCCAGCAGCACCCGCCAGTGGGACCCGAAGCGCTCGAGCAGGCGGGTCCAGTCCAGCCGGTCGCCATACGCCAGGATGATGTGCGCCACGTCGGCACCATCGAACCGCTCGCGTTCCATCACGAACGCCTTGGACCACAGGCTCTCCTCCGCGGGGGCCACCAGCACGGTGAGGCCGAGGACGTTCTGCTCGGTCGCGTGGTCGAACCACTGGTCGTCCACGACGGCGATGCCGTTGCCCGAGCTGAAGATCACGTCGATGAAGCCGTCGGGCGAGCGGATTTTCGCCAGCCAATGGGAGAACACCAGCTCCGCTTCGTAGCCGGCGGCCGCGCACACCTCGAGCAGCCGGTGCACGTGGGCGGGCCGGACGAAGATGTCGAGATCCTTGGTCTGCCGATCGATGCCGGCCTGATGCACGAAGGCGAAGGTGCCGCCTACGAGGAAAGGCACGTCTCCGCGACGCAGCGTCTCCATCGCCTGGCGGTAGAAGGAGCGCGACGGGGTTTCGACCAGGGACTGCGTAGGTGCCAGGGCCATGCGCGCCTCCCGAGGGCACTCAGGATAACCTGCGCTAGGCCGGTCGGTTGTGGCCGGGATCACCGCTCCGCTGGCCGGCTCCGGCTTGATTGGGCCCATGGCCAAGCATCCCGAGATGGTGCGCGTGGCGGCGGTGGCGGACCTGCACTTCGGCCGGGCCGGCTACGGCCCGCCGCTCCGCAGCCTGTTCGACAACCTCACCGAGCGCGCGGACGTGCTCGCGCTGTGCGGCGATCTGACCGATTCGGGCGAGCCGGAGGAGGCGCGCGGGCTGGCGCGGGTGCTCGCCGGCTCCGCCATTCCGACGGTCGCCGTGCTCGGCAATCACGACTTCGAATCGGGCAAGGTAGGCGAGGTAAGCCGGATCCTGAGCGAGGCCGGCGTCCACATGCTGGACGGGAGCACTTACGAGGTGCGCGGGGTGGGGTTTGCGGGGGTGAAAGGATTCGCCGGCGGGTTCGGGCGGCGGGCACTGGGCCCGTGGGGCGAGGAGATCATCAAGCTGTTCGTCCAGGAGGCGCTCAACGAGGCGCTCAAGCTGGAAACGGCTCTGGCCAGGATCCGCGCGAAGCGGCGGGTGGTGCTGATGCACTACTCGCCGGTCGAGAGCACGGTCGAAGGCGAGCCCAAGGAGATCTACCCCTACCTGGGCTCCAGCCGTCTGGAGGAGCCGCTCACCCGCTACCCGGTCGACGCCGTGTTCCATGGGCACGCGCACCACGGGGCGGCGGAGGGACGGACCAAGACCGGCGTCCCGGTCTACAACGTGTCGATCGTGCTGCTGCAGCGTCTCAAACCGGACAGCTGGCCCGTCCGCGTGCTCGAGGTGCCCGCCGAGGGCTCGTCGGAGGCAACCACCTGATCAGCCTCCGCCGGGAAGCCCCTTGCCGCCAGGCACACCAAGCTCGGTCATGGCCCGGAGGTCCAGCACCTCGTCGAGCTCGGCGCCCTTGAGCAGCTGCTTCTTCGTCACCAGCTCCTTCACCGTGAGGCCGGTCGCCAGCGCTTCCTTCGCGAGCTTCGCGGCTTCCGCGTAGCCGATCTTGGGGGCGAGAGCCGTCACCAGCGCGGGACTGCGCTCGAGCCAGTAGGCGCACTGCTTCTCGTCGGCCTCCATGCCGTCCACGCAGCGCTCGGCCAGCACCCGGGTGGCGTTGCCCACGATCTCGAGTCCGAACACGATGTTGTGGGTGATGACCGGCATCATGACGTTGAGCTCGAGCTGACCGGCCTCCGCGGCAAGGGCCACCGTCGTATCCAGGCCGAGCGCCTGGAAACAGACCTGGTTCACCATCTCCGCGATCGAGGGGTTCACCTTGCCCGGCATGATGCTCGAGCCCGGCTGCACCGCCGGAAGGATGATCTCGGCCAGCCCGGTCCGCGGCCCCGAGGCCAGGAGCCGGATGTCGTTCGCGATCTTGTTGAGATCGAGCACGTAGGCGCGAAACGCTCCGCTCACCGTGGCGACGTCACCCATGCTCTGCATGAGCTGGATGCGGTCCTTACCCTCCCGCAGGTCGAGCCCGCTCACCTGGCGGAGATACTTGACCATGAGGGAGGGATAGGCCGGCTCCGCGTTGATGCCGGTGCCCACGGCGGTGCCGCCGATATTCATCTCGCGGAGCCAGTCCGCCGCCTGCGCCAGCTTCTCCCGGTGCCGCTCGACCGTGTGGCCGTACGCGGTGAACTCCTGCCCCAGCCGGATGGGGGTCGCGTCCTGGAGATGGGTCCGACCCGATTTCATGACGCCGTCGAACGCCGTGCCCTTGGCCAGGAGCGAGGCGGCGAGCCGGTCGAGCGCGGCCAGCGTCGCGGGCAGCGTCGCCAGCACGGCCAGGCGCATGGCGGTCGGGATCACGTCGTTGGTGCTCTGCGCCATGTTGACGTGATCGTTGGGGTGCACCGGCGCGTACACGCCGCGCGGCTTGCCCAGGATCTCGTTGGCACGGTTGGCGAGCACCTCGTTGACGTTCATGTTGTGACTGGTGCCGGCGCCGGCCTGGTACACGTCGACGATGAACTGATCCCGGTGCCTCCCCGCCAGCACCTCGTCGGCGGCCTTGACGATCGCGTCCGCCAGCGGAGCTTCGAGCCGGCCCGTTTCCTTGTGGGTGAGCGCCGCCGACCGCTTGATCCAGACGACCGCATCGACGAACGCCGGCAGCGGTCGCAGGCCCGAGATCGGGAAGTTCTCCGCGGCGCGCAGGGTCTGAATGCCGTACAGCGCGTCGGCGGGGACGGCCTTCTCACCGAGGGGATCGCGTTCGATGCGGGTGGTGGTCATGGTCGAGAGATATCCTGTGGAGCGGTGTCCGGGCCGGTTGCCCAGGTCTCGTGTGAGCCGGCTGGCACGGCCTGGCGGAATGCGTTCTGACGCGAGCCACACGCAGCCGTATTTGCAAGTGTAGCCAACGTGCCAAAGATAGCCTGGGGAGGCCTGCAGGATGGGCGACTACTTCCGCGACATCGGGACGGCCTCGAGCTTCCGCGCCGACGCAGCGACCAAGGTCGACTTGTTCGGCGGCGGATCGCTCCTCGTCGGTCTCAACTGCTTCGAGCCGGGGCAGGCGCAGCGGGTTCATGCCCACGCCGGGGCCGACAAGTTCTACCTCGTCGTAAGCGGCCGAGCGCGCATGACGGTAGGTGACGAGACGCGCGAGGCGGCACCGGGCACCGTCGTGTGGGCCCCGGCCGGCGTTCCTCACGGCGTGGCCGAGGCGGTGGAGCGGACCGTGCTGCTAGTGGGGATCGCTCCACCGCCCCGCTAGCTGGCGGAGCGCAGGCCAGCCATAGACCCGCGCCGCCAGAACCACGCCGAGCAGAACGCCGATGCCGTTGGTGTAGAAGCGCCAGGCAAGGAGCAGCCAGCCTTCGTCCGCGCCCAGGTCGCCGGCCGCGCCGCCCAGGAACCCCAGCTCCACCGCGCCCGCCCCTGACGGCGTCGGCAGGATGAGCTGGCTGTAGAGCAGCGCGAACGAGCCGAGCGCGAGCGGGCCCATTGGGGGCGGACTGGGGAGCGTGAGCGCGAGCACCGGCAGGATGGCCACCCGCGTCACCAGGTTGATCAGGCTCATGGGGACGCTCGCGACGAGCGGCCAGCGTGGCATTCTCCGCCAGTACACCATCGCGCGCCGCACCGGGCGCCGGAGCTGGCGCGCCGCGGGCGAGGCGACCTTGGAGGTTGCCCAGCGCCAGGCGAGCACGCTCAGCACCACCACCGCCAAGACCCAGGGCCACGCGGAGGCCGCCGCCGCGCTCAGGCGAGGGCCCGCCTCATCCCACCACTCCGGCGCGTAGCGCCAGGCCAGCCATCCCGCCGATACGATGATCACCGGCCACGCCGCCAGCACCTCGAGGCTGATCGCGACAAACGCTGCGGGCGCCGGCACTCGGCTCCGGAGCATCCCCGCGAGCCGCGCCGGCTCGCCGCCGATCCGAAGCGGCGTGAGCGCGCAGGCCGCGTCGCCGAACGCGTTCAACACGAACGAGTCCCATAGCGTGATGCGATGCCCCAGGCCACGAACGATCCACTGGATGCGCCAGGCGCGCGCCAGGAGGTCGGCCGCGACCAGCCCGAGACAGACGAGATGCGCCTGGAGCGGCGTCATCCGTCGAGGGCGCTATACGTGATGGGTCGGTGTCGCGTGAGCCAGCGGTCCAGGGTGCGGCCGAGTGAGGCGGCGGTGGCGCGGTGCGAGAGATCCTGCGGATGAAGCGCGATGCGCGCGAGCGGCGCGCCTCGCTGGAAGGTCCAGCGGGCCCGAGCCACCGCAACCGACCCCCAGGCCCGGAGGGATCCGCGGGCGCTCCACCGGACCGCCGGCGCCGGCAGGCGTCGACCGGAGGGGAACAGCCGGACGGCCGCATCGTCCTCGCTGAATCCGAGTCCGCTGGCGCCGACGGCACGGTGGCCATCGTCGCGCGCGAGCCACGCGGGAGGCACGAATCCGACCGGCTCGAGCCCGAGCGCACGGAGGCGGGCGAGGCCGCGGGCGATCCGCTCCCGCGCCGCCGGCTCGTGCAAGGTGAGAAACTCGCCTTCGCGGGCGGTACGACCCCAGGCACGGAGCTCGTCGCCAAGCCGGCGTGGCAGACCGACCTCGTCGTGCCGCTCACCGTGGAGCACGATCTCGGCACCGTCGTCCGCGCGGGCCCTGAGCCAGGCGACGAAGCCGGGATGCGCCTCGAGCGGCCAGGCGCCGTGCCAGTCGGGGACCACCAGCAGCGCGGGCCGCAGGCCCCGGGCGGCGCACAGCGCCCACAGGCGCTCGACTCCATCGGCGAGCGCCGGCGTGACGTCGTGGATCGAGACGAGCAGACTCACGACGCGAGCAGATCCCGATAGACATCGAAGATGCGATCGAAGACGGCGTCCCAGCCGTGGTGGGTTTCGGCGTAGCGCCGTCCCGCCACGCCGAGCGGCTCGAGCGCGCCGCGCAGCAGTGCCTCGGCGGCCTCGGCCAAGGCGCCGGCCTCACCCGCGGCGAACATGGCGCCCGCTCCCGAGCGGGTCACCGTCTCGGCCACGCCGCCCCGATCGGCCGAGAGGAGCGGCGTCCCGCTGGCCAGGGCCTCGAGCGCGGACAGGCCGAAGGTCTCGATCGAGCAGGGCGCCACCGCGAGGTCGGCGGCCGCGAGGAGATCGGCGAGGCGATTGCGGTCGGGCTGGAACGGCAGCCAGAACAGCCGCTCGCTCCCGCGGCGACGCTGGAGCCTTCGCTTCGCCGGTCCGTCGCCCACGAGCACCAGGCGGGCCCCGGTGCGCCGCTGGACCGCCGGCCAGGCCGCCAGCAGCAGATCCACTTCCTTCTCCGCCGACAACCGGCCCACGTAGATCGCGAGCGGCCCCTGGGGCAGACCATGGCGCCGCCGGGTCTCGACGGCGTGCTGGCGCCGGCGCGGGTGGAAACGGTCGAGGTCCACGCCGAGCGACACCCGCACCACGCGCTCGACACCGGCCCGCTCGAGCTCGCCCGCGACGAAAGCGGACGGTGCGAGCGTGGCGCGGACCATGCGGCCCAGCCGGCGGACGTACCGCCACGCGAGCTCGGCGGCCTCGAGGCGGACCCGTCCCGCTCGCTCGGGCCAGGGCGCGATGACCCGGGGAAAGTTGCTGTGGTAAAACCAGGCTACGGGCAGGTCCACCCGACGGGTGGCCAGGTGCACCAGCCAGGGCGCGAACCAGGTGCTGCCGACCTCGATCAGGTCGGGACGCTCGTGGGCCACGATCCGGCTGGTCGACCGGGTGGCGAGCATGAAGCGATACGGCTTCTGGGTGGGAACGCTGGGCCCGTGCAGGCGGTAACAGCGGACCCCGCCGGCCTCGAGGATCTCATCGCGCGCGCCAGGCACCACAATGGCCTGCCGCAGGTCGCCGTGACGCTGGACGTAGGCCGCCTTCTGCAGGAGGTAGGTGCGGACCCCGCCGGTCGTTTCCCCGAAGAACTCGGTGATGTCGAGCACGCCCAGCCGGGCCGCGGGCCGAAGTCTTGCCGGGAGGTCGAGACGCGAGATGTCCAGCGAGGTGCGCGTGCCGGCGGGCGCGACCACCTCGAGATCCGGTACCGCACCGGCGGTCACGTCAGTCAGAGCAATCCCCGAGCGGATAGACCGTGCCGCAGTTGGCGCACGGGTTCTTGCAGCCGACGGCGCGCGAAGGGACGGGAAAACCGCAGCGATTGCAGCTGGGTGGAGCGACGGTCGGACGGTCAGACGGTCGGACGGTCGGATCGTCAGACGGTCGGACGGTCGGACCGTCGGACGGTCGGACGGTCAGACGGTCAGACGGTCGGAGGGGCGCAAGCGAGCTAGCCAGGAGCGGGGCGACTCCCCTCATCGGGCGACTCCCCTCATCGGGCCAACTCCATCCATCGGGCGACTCCCCTCATCAGGCGACTCTCCTCAACCCGAGCGAAGCGAGGGATCCTGGTGGCAAACCGGCCGACCGTGTGACCGTCCGACCGTCTTTCCGTCGCCTCACCCAATGGGAAACGCCCCCGTCAAAAACGGATTCGTGAGCCGCTCCACGCCGATCGTCGTGTCGGGGCCGTGCCCACTGTGAACGATCGTCGAGTCGGGCAGCGACAGAAACTGGGACTGGATGGTGCTCATCAGGGTGGCGTAGTCGCCGCCGGGCAGGTCGGTGCGGCCGATCGAGCCGTTGAACAGGACGTCGCCGCCGAACACCCGATCGTGGCCCACGAAGCTCACGCTGCCGGGCGAGTGCCCCGGCGTGAATCGCACCTCGAAGCTCAAGTGGCCCACCCGGAGCGTGGTGCCGGCCTCGAGCTCCACATCCGGGGCCGGTGGGACCTCGAGCTGGAGGCCGACCCACGTGCCGAACTGCGGCAGCGCGTCGTAGATCGGCCGGTCCAGCGGGTGGAGATGGATGGGCGCCCCGGTGGCCCGGCGCACGGCCGCGACCCCGATGATGTGGTCCACGTGCGCGTGGGTGAGCCAGATGCCTCGCAGATGCCAGGCGCGCGTATCGAGCTCGGCGAGAAACATCGCCGGCTCCTCGCCGGGATCGATGATCACCGCGTCCCGCGTGCGCCGGTCGGCCACCAGATAGCAGTTTTCCGCGAACTGCCCGTTCGGGAGGGACACCACCTCCAGCTCAGACACCGACCTGCGCCCCCACGCCGCCGCTCCGCCGATCCTTGAGGTATTTCTCCACGGCGATGGCCGCGGTGGTCGCGTCGCCCACCGCGGTGGTGACCTGGCGGGTGAGCTGGACCCGGAGATCGCCCGCCGCGAACAGTCCCGGGATCGACGTCATCATGCGGTCGTCGGTGATGACGTAGCCGCTCGCGTCGTGGGCGAAATGCTGCTTCACCAGGCCCGAGTTGGGACGGAACCCGATGAACACGAAGGCGCCGGTCACCGGGAGGGTCTGCCGCTCGCCCGTCACGGTGTCCTCCAGCTCGAGGCGCTGCAGGCCGCTCGGCCCGCCCTGCATCTCGAGCACGCGGCGATTCCAGATCACCTCGACCTTCGGGTTCGCGAACAGCCGCTCCTGCAGGATCTTGGAGGCCCGGAACTCGTCGCGGCGGTGAATGACGTAGACCTTGGCCGCGTAGCGGGTGAGGTACTCGGCCTCCTCCACCGCCGCATCGCCGCCACCCACGACGGCGATGGTCTCGCCCTTGAAGAAGGCGCCGTCGCACACCGCGCAGTAGGACACCCCGCGGCCAGCGTACTCCAGTTCGCCCGGCACCTCGAGCTTGGTCGGCGTGCCCCCCGCGGTGAGGATGACGGCGGGCGCCTCGTAGACGGTGCCGCCGGTGGTGGCCACCTCGAAGATTCCATCGTCGCGGCGGACGATCGACTCGACATTCTCCTGCCGGATGTCGGCGCCGAAGGCCCGCGCGTGGGCGGCCATCTTGTGGGCCAGGTCGCGGCCGAGGATGTGCTCGAAACCGGGGTAGTCGTCGACCCACTCCGTGTTGAGCAGCTCGCCCCCCGGCACGCCGCGCTCGAGCAGCACGGCCTTGAGCATGCCACGGCCCGCGTACATGGCCGCGCAAAGCCCGGCCGGGCCGGCACCTATGATGATCAGCTCGAACTCTTCGGTACGGCTCATCGGGTCCCCGTCGTCTGGATCGTCAAATATAGAACGCTCGGGGGTTCCCGCACTCAAGACGGACGGTAGGACGGACAGACGGAAGGACGGAAGGACCAGCACCCTCGGGAGGTCACCGAAACCCGGCGTGGTGTTCCGGTCCTTCCGTCTTTCCGTCCGTCCGTCCTACCGTCGCCCTTGCTGCGGGCCAAGGCGGAGAAGACTCGCGGCGCCGTGGCAGGCAGAAATGGTTCCGACCAGGACATCGACGGCCTCGTTCGTCGCGCCGGCATGGGCCACCACGTCATCACCCGCGAGGACCGTGGACACGTCGAACATGCCGACGCCATAGACCCGGTGGCGGCAGGTGAAGAGCACGGGTCCGGTGGTGGGATGCTCGCGGTTGAGGCGCTGGGTGAGCGCCGTCATGGCCTCGCCCATTTCCCAGGTTCGGGGCGCGCGGATCACCGGGCAGGTCGCCGGCTCGATGCAGTGGGTGGGGCAGAGCCAATCGGCGAACGAGACGTAGCGGGTGCCGTCGGGAGCCTGGGCATCGTACGGCGTGCCCGGGCCCACGGGGACGGGTTGCGGGCCGACCTCGCGCCCGGGCCAGCGCGCTCTCGCCCGGCGGAGCAGCCACTCGAACATGAGGTGGGGCATGAGGGGCGAGGGTACGATCGTGTCCGGTGCGTCGGATCGATGCTCGCCGGCGAGATAGCGGTCGAAGAATGCATCCCAGTGCTCGACCACCAGCGTGACGTCGGGCTTCCCTTCCAGCTCCTTGGCGGCTCGGCACGCGGGATCGCGGTCCACAACCAGGAGCCGCCGCCAGGTCGCCGCGCCGCGCTCCCGGGCGCGCTGGAGCTGGCCCGCGTAGAAGGTGCCGTAGCAGCCGCCGCCGACGATGACGACGTCGCCCAGCGCGACGCCGGCGGTCGCGAGGTTATCGGAGGAGGCGCCCGCCATCGACCACCAGCACCTCGCCAGTCACGTAATCACCGCCCTCGAGCAGGTAGAGCAGCGCCGCCGTCACGTCGTCGGGACTGCCCAGCCGGGCGAGCGGCGTGGTGCGCGCCAGCCGCTCCCGCTCGGCGGTGTCGTACGACTCGGGCACGAGTACGGCCCCGGGCGCGATCGCG
>DATEJD010000232.1:0-3358 GCA_035278325.1 Gemmatimonadales bacterium
GGGCGCATCGCGCGCGCGGTGGCGCACCGCGCGCACCACGGGTTCGGGATGCGGATCCTGTTCCACGATCCGTATCCGCCGCCGCCCGACGTGGCGCGCGCGCTGGGGGCGGAGCAGAAGCAGACGCTCGACGAGGTCCTCCGCGAGGCCGACTTCGTGTCGCTCCACTGTCCGGCCACACCGGAGACCCGGCACCTGATCAACCGCGACCGGCTGGCGCTCATGCGGCCCGAGGCGTTCCTGGTCAACACCGCGCGGGGCGACGTGGTCGACGAGGCCGCGCTGGTCGAGGCGCTCGCCGCCAGACGCATCGCCGGGGCGGGGCTGGACGTGTACGAGCGGGAGCCCCAGGTGACCCAGGCGCTCACCGCGATGGACAACGTCGTCCTGCTGCCGCATCTGGGCAGCGCCACCACCGAGACCCGCGTCGCGATGGGCATGCGCGCGTTCGAGAATCTCCAGCTCTTCTTCAGCGGCAAGCCCCTCCGCGACCGCGTCGTGTGACCCAGGTGGCGCTGGAGCCGTTCGCCGCCGGGATCGAGCTGCCCGAGTCGCCCGATCCGGTGGCGGCGAGCGCCGCCCACTACGCCAGCGAGGTCGTCGAGCTCCTGAGCGGCCTGATGCTGCGGCTGGTGCGGGAGCGCGCGCCGGACGTCGAGCCGGTGCTCCGCGGCGAGCGCGCGGCTCACGAGCTGGGCCCCGAGCTCATGGCGCGCACCCTCCAGGTGCAGGGCATCTGGTTCCAGCTCCTGAGCATCGCCGAGCAGAACGCGGCCATGCGGCGCCGGCGGCAGACCGAGGCCGAGCGCGGCTACGAGCTGGTCCGCGGCACCTTCGCGCAGGTGTTCGCCTCCGCGGTCGAGGCCAAGGTCCCCGCGGCCGACATCCGTGCGCTGCTCGAGCATCTTCGGGTCCGTCCCGTCATCACCGCCCATCCCACCGAAGCCAAGCGCGTCACGGTGCTCGAGAAGCACCGGCGCATCTACCGCCGCCTGGTGGATCTCGAGTCGCCCCGGTGGACGCCGCGCGAGCGCCAGACGCTGATCGACGGCCTGCGGAACGAGATCGAGCTGCTGTGGCTCACCGGCGAGCTCCGGCTGTCCAAGCCGACCGTGCCGCAGGAAGTGTTCTGGGGCCTCCACTTCTTCAACGAGACGCTGTTCGAGGCCGTCCCGGATCTGCTCGACAAAGTCGAGCGCACCCTGAGCCACCACTATCCCGGTGAGCAGTGGACGGTGCCGCCCTTCTTCCAGTTCGGCTCCTGGATCGGCGGCGACCGCGATGGCAATCCGTTCGTCACCAACGACGTGACCCACAGCACCCTGCTCGAGAACCGGCTCACGTCCCTCCGGCGCTACCGGCGGCGCATCGACGAGCTGGTGCGCGCCCTCAGTATTACCGAGAAGGCGGTACCCATCTCCGACCGGTTCCGGCGGGCGCTGGACAAGGAGCTGGCCGAGACCGGACACGCCGAGGAGGTGGCCAGCCGGAACCCCGGCGAGGTGTTCCGCCAGTACCTCGGCTGCATGCTGGCCCGGGTGCAGCACATGATCGAGCGCACCGAGGCAGGGGACACCCGCCCGGATCCCGCCGGCTACGCGTCCGCCGACGCGCTGCTCGCCGACCTCAAGCTGATCGAGGATGAGCTGACCCGGGCGGGTCGGCCGGAAATCGCGCGCGCGATGGTCCGTCCGGTACGGCGCGAGGTGGAGTCGTTCCGGTTCAGCACCGTCCGACTGGATGTGCGGGAGAACACCACCAAGCTGGGCGCCTGTCTCCGGGACCTCTGGCGGGCCGTCGGCGGAACGGGCGACCCGCCCGAGCCTGCGTCGGACGCGTGGCGAGCGTGGGTCGCGGGCGAGCTCGCGCGCCCGCTCCCGGCGGGCTTCGCGGCACCCCGGCTTCCGGCCGAGACCGCCGAGACGCTGGGCATGTTTCAGCTGGTGCGCCGGCTCCGCGAGGAGATCGACCGGGAGGCGTTCGGCGCGTTCGTGCTGAGCATGACCCAGAACGTGAGTGACGTGCTCGGCGCCTACCTGCTAGCCAAGATGGCGGGCCTGTTCGCCGACACGCCCGCCGTCGAGAGCTGCACGCTGCCGATCGTGCCACTGTTCGAGACCATCGACGATCTGCAGCGGGCGCCGGCCATCATGCGCGAGCTGCTGTCGGTCCCGCTGGTCAAGCGGAGCGTGCGGGCGCAGGGCGGCGTGCAGGAAGTGATGATCGGCTATTCAGACTCGAACAAGGACGGCGGGTTCCTCACGTCCAACTGGGAGCTATACAAGGCCCAGATCAAGCTCACGCGGGTCGGCAAGGAGAGCGGCGTGCCGATCGCGTTCTTCCATGGGCGCGGCGGCTCGGTGAGCCGCGGCGGCGCGCCGACCGGCCGGGCCATCGCGGCGCAGCCCGCCGGCTCCATCCAGGGCCGGATGCGGATCACCGAGCAGGGCGAGGTGGTCTCGTTCAAGTACGCCAACCGCGGCACGGCGCAGTACCAGATCGAGCTGCTGGCGGCGAGCGTCGTGGAGCACAGCCTCAAGTCCGAGCGCGAGGAAGCCCTGGCGCCCACCGCCGAGTATGACGAGGCCATGGAGGCGCTGAGCGGGGCGGCGCAAGCGGCGTACCGGAAGCTGGTGGACCATCCCGACCTGCTGCCGTACTACCAGGCCGCGAGCCCGCTCGAGGAGATCTCGCTGCTCAACCTCGGCTCCAGGCCCGCGCGGCGCTTCGGCGCGCGCTCGCTCAGCGATCTCCGGGCCATTCCGTGGGTCTTCGCCTGGTCGCAGAATCGCCACTTCGTCCCGGGGTGGTACGGGGTCGGGAGCGGCGTGCTGACCTTTCTGCAGGTGCGGGGGGAGCGCGGCGCCGCGCTCATCCAGCGGATGTTCAGCGACTCGCGCCTGTTCCGCTTGATCGTGGACGAGGTGGAGAAGACGCTCTCATATGTCGATCTCGAAGCGGCCCGGGAATACGCGGAGCTGGTGCCCGAGGCGCGGGTCCGCGAGGCGATCTTCCCGATGATCGAGGAGGAGTATCACCGCACCGTCGAGGCGATGCTCCGGATCAGCGGTGGAAGCGAGCTGGCGCACCGGTTCCCGCGGTTCCGGCGGAAGCTGGCCCGCCGGCTCCCGACCATCAACCAGATCTCGCGCCAGCAGATCGAGCTATTGCGGCGGTTCCGGGAGAGCGGGTCGGACAAGTCGCAGGAGGAGCTGCTCTCGGCGCTGCTGCTGTCGATCAACTGCATTGCGGCGGGGTTCGGAGCGACGGGGTAGGGGCGGGGTCGGAGTCGGGTCGGAGTCACCCTGAGCGAAGCGAAGGGGGCATGCCCAGACGCATGTCCCCTTCGCTTCGCTCA
>DATEJD010000233.1:0-2214 GCA_035278325.1 Gemmatimonadales bacterium
CAAGGTCCCTCGCTGCGCTCGGGATGAGGAACGCCGCCCGCCCCCTATCGCCTTATCGCCCTATCGCCCTATCGGCCTTCCCTCCGGCAGCACCCCGCTCGCGAGGAACCCCTGGAAGACCCGCACGTATTCCGCTGCCATGACGTGATGCGTGAAGTGCCGCTCCACCCGCGCCCGGCATGCCTGGGGGTCGATCCGGTCCAGCGCGGGCCGCTGCGCCACCAGCTCCTCGAGGGTATCGCCCAGCGCGCCGACCTCCGGGGTCACGATCTCCGGCAACGCTCCCCGGCAGGTGCCGAGCACCGGCGTGCCGCTCGCCATCGCCTCGATCAGGGTCAGGCCGAACGGCTCGTCCCATAGCGCGGGCATCCAGAGGCAGGCGGCGTTGGCGAGCAGGTCGGCCTTTCGCTCGCCTCCCACCTCTCCTACGTAGCGCACGCGCCGGCGGAAGGACGGCCGCCAGCCGCCAGCCAGGATCAGACGGCGTCCCGCGCGGCCCGCACCCTCGATGGCCCAGCGGTAGCCCTTGACCCGGTGGATCCGCCCCAGGAACAGGTCGTAGTCGGCCTTGCGAGCTTCGAACCTGAATTCCGCCAGGTCGATGCCGTTGTACACGAACGCGGTGCCGCCGTGGCGCGTGGCGTGGTCGCGGCTCAGGTAGAGCGTGTTGGGGGCGTTCACGGTGCCGGGCCTCCGGTTGCCGTGCAGGCTGCGGATCCAGGGCACGTCCAGCGTCGCGGCGACAGGAGAATAGGCGAGCAGGAGATCGAGACCCGGCGGCAACCAGCGGCGGAGGTCGGGCGGCGGGGACCCCTCCGGCGCGGCGGGCAGCTCGACCACAGAGGCCTCGCGGACCCGGGTCCCGGCGTTGGCCAGCAGAGTCACCCGGTGCCCCGCGTCCGCGAGGCCTCGCGCCAGGTAGACCGCGATTCGCTGGGTCCCGCCGTACTTCGCGACCGGCAACCGGTCGCGGATGTAGAGAGCGACGTGCATGGCAGGTAGAATCTATGCATCTTCCTCCGCCCGATGACGCTTCGTGTGCTCCAGGTCCTGCATCAGGGTGGCGGGGCCGGCTCGGTCGCCTGCACCCTGGCCGTCCACGAATCGGTCCGCCGCCCGCTTGCTCGTCCGCCACGGGCGGGATGAGATTGTCTCACCTCGAAGAGCCCCCCGAAGGGAGCGGCGGCGTGGTCAAGGTGTCGGGCTTCACCATCGTCAGGAACGCGATCAAGCTGGACTTCCCGGTGGAGGCCAGCATTCGCTCGATCCTGCCCGTCTGCGACGAGGTGGTGGTGAACGTGGGGCGCTCGGAGGACGAGACCCTGGCGCTGGTGCGGTCCATCGGCGATCCCAAGATCCGCATCGTCGAGACCGAGTGGGACATGAGCCGCCGCAACACCGTGCTGGGACACGAGACCCTGCGGGCCATGCGCGAGTGCCAGTATCCGTGGGGGATCTACATCCAAGCGGACGAGGTGCTGCACGAGCGGGGCGCCGCGCAGCTCGCCGATGCCATCCAGCGTTACGACGGCGAGCCCCAAGTCGAAGGGCTGCTGGTGCGATACCTCCACTTCTACGGCGGGTTCGACACGATCGCCACCCACCGCCGCTGGTATCGGCGCGAGGTCCGTGCGGTCCGGCTGGACCCGCGGCTCGACATCCGGCCGTATCAGGGCGCGCAGGGGTTCCGAGTGGGCCCCGCGCATCGAAAGATCCGCGCCCGCCTCACCGACGCGGAGATGTTCCACTACGGCTGGGCCCGCCCCGCGCAGGCGCTGCGCGAGAAGCGCGAGCTCGGCAAGACGATGTATCCCTGGCGCGACGCCGACGAGCGGAAGCCGCTGCTCGCCTGGTTCCCCGGCATCCGACCGTTCACCGGCAGCCATCCCGCCGCGGTCCAGCCTTGGATCGAGCCGCGCCGGCACGATGCCGAGCGCGTGATCGCGCCGCGGCGGTTCCGCTGGCGCTTCCTCCGCTACTACGTCTCAGGGGCGATCGAGCGCCTGACCGGAGTCCGGGTGTTCGAGTTCCGCAACTACACGCTGGTCTGAGCAGGATGGCCAAGCTGGTACGACTGCCCGGCGAGGAGGAGCTCGACGCGGCGCGCGTAGGTATGGTGCTCGAGGGCGTGAGCGTGGCCGGCCTCCGCGATGCGACGGCGCTCGTCCGGGCGGGCGAGATAATGACGCGCGAGCTCCGCGGCCTGCTCGGCCG
>DATEJD010000234.1:0-3877 GCA_035278325.1 Gemmatimonadales bacterium
GCTCGGCACGCTGGCCCAGCGGACGCTGGGTCAGACCGGCTTCTATGTGGTGAGCGTGCTCGGCGGCATGCTCTCGAGCGCAAGCGCGGTGGCCTCGGCCGGGACGCTGGCCGCGCGGGGCACGCTCGACCCTGGAGTCGCGGCCGTCGGCGCGGTGCTGGCGTGCTTCACGAGCGCGCTCGTCCATCTGCCGGTCGCGGCGCGCGCGGGCCGCGACTCAGGGCTGACGCGCCGGGTCGCGGTGATGCTCGGAGCGGTGACCATCGCCGGGGCGCTCGGCGTCGGCGTGCAGTTGGTGGTGAGGCGGCTGATGGGATGACGTCGAGACGCGGACGTCTGCCATACGCCCGAGTCTTGATTTATACGCCGCGTGCATGCGAACTTACCCCCCGCTGGGAGTGGTGGCCGAGTGGCTGAAGGCACCGGTTTGCTAAACCGGCATAGGGGGTCAACCCCTATCGCGGGTTCGAATCCCGCCCGCTCCGTCCAATCAAGGTGAAAGGTGAGCCACCTCGCCTTTCACCTTTCACGTATCCGCCGGGACCCGATGACCGCACCGCGTGTCCGCTTTGCCCCTTCGCCCACCGGCTACCTCCACGTCGGTGGGGCGCGCACGGCGTTGTTCAACTGGCTCTTCGCGCGACACACGCGGGGAACCATGGTACTCCGCATCGAGGACACCGACCGCGAGCGCAGCACCGAGGCGCACACCAAGGTCATCCTTGATGGTCTCACCTGGCTCGGCATCACCTGGGACGAGGGCCCCTTCTTCCAGGGCGAGTACGGGCCCAAGCATCGGGCCGACGCCGAGCGGTTGCTCGCCGAGGGCAAGGCATACCGCTGCTTCTGCACCCGGGAGGAGCTTGACGCTCAGCGCGCCCGCGCCGAGGCGGCGGGACTCGGCTTCCGCTACGACCGGGGCTGCTACCGGCTCACGCCGGCGGAGATCGAGCAGCGGCTCGCCAGCAGGAGGCCGTTCACCATCCGGTTCCTGCTGCCCGACGACGAGATCGCCTGGGACGACGCGGTCCACGGGCGCATCAGCTTCCAGGGCAGCGACCTGGATGACTTCGTGATCCTCCGGAGCGATGGCACCGCCATCTACAACCTGGCCGTGGTGAGCGACGACGTCGCCATGCGGATCAGCCACGTGATCCGGGGCGACGATCATATCTCCAACACGCCGAAGCAGATCGCGCTCTACCGCGCGTTCGGGCACGAGCCGCCGGTGTTCGCCCACGTGCCGATGATCCTGGGGACCGACGGCAAGAAGCTGTCGAAGCGTCACGGCGCGACCGCGGTGGGCGACTACCAGGACCAGGGCATCCTGCCCGCGGCCATGCGGAACTTCCTTGCCCTGCTCGGCTGGTCGCCGGGTGGAGACCGCGAGATTTTGCCGGAAGACGAGATGATCGCGCTGTTCACGCTCGAGGGCATTCAGAAGAAGGCCGCGGTGTTCGACACCACGAAGCTCGAATGGATGAACGGCGAGTATCTGTCCGCGTTGCCGGCCGAGGAGCTGATCCCGGCGGTACGGCGCGAGCTCGATCAGATGGGTGTGCCCGTGGGCGATCGAGACCTGGTCCCGCTCATCAACGCCGTGAAGGCACGCTCGCGAACCATCCTGCAGGTTGCCGAGCGGGTGGCGGTGCGGCTGGACCCCTCGCGGGCACAGATCGACGCCAAAGGCGAGGCGCTCATTCACAAGATGGGCGCGGCGTTCGCGGCCAACCTCGAGCATGCGATTCGTGCCCTGGAGCAGCTCGCGCCCGATCAGTGGGTACCCGAGCCGATCCTGGACACGCTCAAGCGCGTGGCCGAGACCCATGGCCTCAAGCTGGGCGACGCGATGCAACCGGTTCGGGTCGCGTTGACCGGCTCGACCGTGTCCGAACCGGTGAACGAGCTGCTGGCAGTCATCGATCGTGGCACCGCCCTCCGGCGCCTGCGCGAGGTGGCACGGCGATACGGGCCCGGCGGCGACTCCAAGGCGCTGCCCGCATGATCCGCCGGGCCGGCCTCGGGCTGGCCCTGGCCGGCGCGGTGGCCTGCGCGGGTCATCCGCCTCCGACTCCCCGGCCCAAGCCCGCGCCCGACACGGCCGCCGCTCGTCCTGCTATTCCGTCTCCGATGCCGCTGCCGCCCGCGCCACCGCCGCCCAAGCCCGCGCGTCTGCGTCTCGCCATGGTCGGCGACATCAACCTCGGCACCTCCACCCTCCCCGATGGCGTGCCGCCCGATAGCGGGCGCGGCCTGTTCGATGCGGCGCGTCCCGCGCTCACCGGCGATCTGGTCGTGGGCAACTTCGAGGGCGTCCTGGCGGACACGGGCACGTCGGACAAGTGCGAGCGCCTGCGCGCGACCGAGCGGCCGGTGCGGCCGATGCGCCGGAAGCGCGCCCGGCGTCCTGTGGTGGACACGGCGACCGTGCGCCCCGGCTGCTACGCCTTCCGCACGCCCACCGCGCTGGCGCCTCGACTGGCGGAGGCCGGGTTTACCCATCTCAACCTCGCCAACAACCACGCCAACGACTTCGGCCCCGCGGGCCGCGAGACAACCGAGCACATCCTGGACAGCCTGGGCATCCGGCTGTACGGCCCGCTGGGCCGCATCGCGATCGACACGGTGCGCCGCGGCGACAGCCTGGGGACCGTAGGCCTGATCGGCTTTGCGACCTACCCCTTTGCCTACGACCTGCTCGACAGCGCGCGCAGCGCACAGGTGGTAGACTCGGTGCGGCCGCTGGTGGACCTGCTGATCGTCACGTTCCACGGCGGGGCGGAGGGCGTGCGCGCGCTCCGGGTGCCCGAGACCGCGGAATCGCTGGGCCGCGAGCCGCGCGGCGATCTCCGCCGCTGGGCCCGCGCGGTGATCGACGCCGGCGCCGACGCGGTGATCGGCCACGGACCTCACGTGCTCCGCGGGATCGAGTTCTACCGCGGCCGTCCGATCGTGTACTCGCTGGGAAACTTCCTCACCTACCGCGGCTTCAATCTCGACGGTCCGCTGGGCATCACCGGCGTGCTCCAGCTCGAGTTCGCGCCCGATCGCCGGCTGCTCCGGGCGCGCCTGATGCCGATGGCCCAACACCCCCGAGCTGGCCCCGAGCCCGATTCCTCCGCGGCGGCGCTGGACCTGGTCCGCCGCCTCTCGATCGAGGACTTCGGCGCCTCTGCGGCACACATCGATCCGGGGGGCGTGATCACCCCGCCGCCCTGAGCTTGCCACGGTTCGGCGAACAGCCTATGGATTCTCGATGACCGACGAACTGTCCACCCCCGAGCCGAGCGACAGCCCGACGCCGGCGGCGATCGCCGCCACCGAGCACCCCGTCCAGATCACCGTGGGATTGATCGAGGACGACCGGGTGCCGGACGGCATGGTGTGCATGGGATCGTATCGGAATGGGAGGCTGGTCGCGCGCTCGGTCCTGCCGCCGGAGGCGTGGGGCCAGATCGACGAGTACGGCGTCTTCGACGAGCCGGTCCAGATCGTCCTGGTGGCCCGCGCGGCCCCGCCCGGACTGCAGTGTCAGCTCTACGCGATGGTCCCACTGCCCGACGACGAAGACGACGAGCCCGAGGAGCCGTGGAGCGCCAGTGTCCCCGGCTCCTCCTACGACTCCGCCATCGAGGATGAAGACGACGAGGCCACAGCCGACACTGGCGACGAGCCCGCGGTGGCGCCCATCCCGCTGGGCAACATCGTCCGCTACGAGCGCGACCGGGTCCACCCCGAGAGCCTGCCGCTCGAGGCGGTGGACGTGCTGCGTCGAATCATCGACGGAGATACGTCGGAGGTGGTGGATCGGGCGCTGGCGGATCTGCTGGGGCTGTGAGGGGCGGTGGGCGGTGAGCGGGAGGGAGTCACCCTGGGC
>DATEJD010000235.1:0-3612 GCA_035278325.1 Gemmatimonadales bacterium
GTCGTGGTTGAGGACTCGCTGCCGGGCCTGGCCGCCGCGCGCGCGGCCGGGCTCCGCTGCGCCATGCTCGCCACCTCGCACGGCGAGGGCGACTGCACCGGCGCCGACGCCGTGTGGCAGGACTTCACCGGCCACGCTCCGGCCGAGCTGCCCTGGGCCCATGCCTGATCTGGATCTGCGGCTCGACCGCGCCCGTCTCGACCGGGTTCGCCACGGTGCCACTCTGGTGGTGACCGAGCCGACGGTGCTCCGCGTGAGCGGCCCCGGCGCGCTGGCGTGTCTCCAGGGCCTCCTCACCAACGACCTCGAGCGTCCCGGCGACGGCAGCCTGGTCTACGGCGCCCTGCTCACGCCCAAGGGCATGATCGTGGTGGATGCCTGGGTGCTGCGGCAGGGGGACACGCTGACGCTGATCCTGCCGCGATCCGGCCGCGCGGCCGCGATCGACCTGTTCACCCGCCAGCTCCCGCCCCGGCTCGCGCGCACCACCGATCTCACTGGCGACGCCACCGTCGCCTGGCTGCTGGGCGCGCACGGCTTCCAGGTGCTGGCCAAGTCCGGCGTGGGCACGCCGGAATCCGCGGGCCGGGTGGTGTCGGTGGGCGGCGACCTGAGCCCGGTGGCGGTGGCGCTGGCGCCCGAGTCGGCGCCGTTCGTGGCGCTCGCGGTGGGGCTGACCCCCGCAGTGCAGCCGGTAGTCGAGCGGCTCGCGGCGGCCGGCGCGCTCTCGGGCGACGAAACCGACCTCCACGCGGCGCGACTCCTCTCCGGCTGGCCCGCCCTCGGTGTCGAGATCGACGAGCGCACCCTGCCGCAGGAAGTGCGCTATGATGAGATCGGTGGCGTATCCTACACCAAGGGCTGCTACACCGGTCAGGAGACGGTCGCGCGGCTCCACTTCCGCGGCCACACCAACCGCGAGCTCCGCGGACTCCGTTGGACCGCCACCGAGCCGCTCGAGGGCCGCGCGATCGTGTATGGCGAGAAGGAGGTCGGCAGCGTTCGCTCGACCCTCACGCTGGAGGATCGGGTGCTCGGCCTGGGCCTGCTGCGACGCGAAGTAGAGCCGGGCGAAACAGTAACCGCCGGCGGCCGCCGCGCCACCGTAGTCGCGCTGCCATTCGGTGCCGAGGAGGTGGACGGATGACCACCCCGAAAGCCGCAGACGGCTCGGTTGCATTGCCCCGATGCTCGGCTGCGAGCCGGCTGAGCAGACCGTGGAACCCTTCCTACGGCCCGGTTGAATTGCGCCAATGCTGGGCAGCGAGCGGGCTGACCAGGCCGAGCACCCCGCGTGATGGACCGGTTGAGTTGCCCCGATGGTCGGGTGCGAGCGGGCAACCAACCGCGACGCCGCAACCAACCGCCGCGGACCAAACAAACGGGCCCCGGAACCAGCCCGGGGCCCGCTCAGACCGTGGGACCAGCGGCTTACTTCTTCGTGGTATCCCTGGCCATCGTGGAGTCGGACGACATCGGCATGCTGTCGTGCGACATGTTGCTCATGCCCGTGTCGGTCGCGGCAGGAGCCATCGCGGCGGTATCGGCGGCCGGTGCGGCTTCCTTCTTCGGCCCGCAGCCGACCAGCACCAGTACGGCGGCCATCATCATGGTCTTCTTCATTGTTGCTCCAGATATGCTAGGGTTTGGCACTGCGCCTACCACGAGCACCACTGTCGCCCACGGTACGGCGCCGAACCTAAGCGGAGGGATAAGTTTGTCAAGCCGTGCGCGTCACATTTTGTTCGGGATGCGGCGTGCAAAACGATGCATTGCAAGGACTTTCGGAAACCTGGAAAATTCAGGGCCCGGCCGACTGTGACACTCGCGCCGCCCGCCCCTGAGCCCTACTCACGATCTACGATTGGCCCCAGATGAGCCCCACGACCCTGCCTCGCACCCTTGGTGACCTCAAGAACAGCCCCTGGGCCGACCCGCCCATCCGCGGCCGCACCGTCCGCGACGAGATCCGGGCCAACCTGCTGGCCCGCCTGGACCAGGACGGCCCCCTCTTCCCCGGCATCGTCGGGTACGAGGACACGATCCTGCCCCACATCGTGAACGCGCTGCTGGCCCGGCACCACTTCATTCTCCTCGGCCTCCGCGGCCAGGCCAAGAGCCGGCTCCTCCGCGAGCTGGCGGGCCTGCTGGACGAGCGGATCCCGATCGTGGCCGGGAGCGAGGTGAACGACGATCCCTTCGCCCCCATCTCCAAGTACGCCCGCGAGCGGCTGGAGGAGTGCGGCGACGCCACCGCGATCGCCTGGCTCCGCCGCGACCAGCGCTACGTCGAGAAGCTGGCGACGCCCGACGTCACCATCGCCGACCTGATCGGCGACGTGGACCCGATCAAGGCCGCCCGCGGCGGGCACCTGCTGAGCGACGAGCTCACCATGCACTTCGGCCTCCTGCCCCGCGCCAACCGCGGCATCTTCGCCATCAACGAGCTGCCCGACCTGAGCGGCAAGGTGCAGGTCGGCCTGTTCAACATCATGCAGGAGGGCGACGTCCAGATCAAAGGCTACCCGGTGCGGCTGCCGCTGGACGTGCTGCTCGCCTTCACCGCCAATCCGGAGGACTACACCGCGCGCGGCAAGATCATCACGCCGCTCAAGGACCGGATCGGCTCGGAGGTCATCACCCACTACCCGCGCACCGTCCAGCTCGGCATGGAGATCACGGCCCAGGAGGCCTGGGTCAAGCGGGGCGGCAAGCCGCTCGACATCCCCGACTTCGTGCTGGAGGTGATCGAGCGGATCGCGTTCGAGGCGCGGGAGGACAAGCGGGTCGACAAGCGCTCGGGCGTGAGCCAGCGGCTCCCGATCAGCGTGCTGGAGAACGCGGTCTCCAACGCCGAGCGGCGGGCGACCATGCTGGGCGAGGACAAGATCGTGCCCCGCGTGAGCGACGTCTACGCGGCGGTCCCCTCGATCACCGGCAAGCTCGAGCTGGAATACGAGGGCGAGCTCCAGGGCGGCGACACCATCGCCCGCGAGCTCATCCGCCGCGCCGCCGGCAAGGTGGTGGAAGACCGGATGGGCGGCGCCGACCTCGGAAAGATCGTCGCCTGGTTCGACCAGGGCGGCGCGCTCAAGGTCCCGGGCGACGAGAAGGCGGAGCTGTGTTTCAAGGGATTCAACGTGGTGCCCGCGCTGGTCGACACGGTCGTCGAGTTCGGTCTCACCCCTCGAAACGACCACGCCCGCGCCGTCGCCGCCTGCGAGCTGCTGCTCGAAGGTCTTGCAGCCCAGAAGCGCATCAGCCGGAGCGAAGAGCTCGGCTATACGCGGATGAAGCCCGAGCGGCGGGAGCCGGGGTATGGCAAGGGGGGAATTTCGTTCGGGTGATCGCTGCGTGGCTCGAGTCACCCTGAGCGAAGCGAAGGGGACATGCGTTGGCTCATGCCCCCTTTGCTTCCACGTGGGCTCCGTAGCCCGACGAGCGGTGCGGCTGTTCACCACGGAAGCACGGAGGACACGGAGGACTCCGTGGTCCGGCCACCCTCCTCTCATTCCGCGCCGAAGCCGCCCCGGGTCAGAGATTTTTGGGGTGCCCCCACCCAAAAACCCTGTAACAACGAGCTCTTCCATCACGGAATGAGAGGAGCGTCAA
>DATEJD010000236.1:0-10398 GCA_035278325.1 Gemmatimonadales bacterium
GAAGGCGGGCGGGCAGGCGGTAGGAGTCACCCTGACCCCGAGCGCAGCGAGGGGGAAGGGGGCCTGCCCGGACGCATGCCCCTTCGCTTCGCTCAGGGTGACTCCCTCGGCGGGTGACTCCCTACCGCCTTACCGCCTGTCCGCCTCAGCGGTTGCCGCTCCGCGTACGTGACCGTTCGCCACACCCACTCGAGGGGGCCGAAGCGGTGGGATCGGAGCCAGGCCATGCTCATCATCGCGACGACGGCGAAGCACAGGACTGCCGCCGGCGCATACACGTAGGGTCGGAGCCGGAGCCCGAAACCGTAGCTCGAGGCGAGCACGTCGAGCAGTGCCGCCTGCAGCATGTAGTTCGTCAGTGCCATGCGTCCCGACTGGCCGAACGGCGCCAGGCGCGCGGTCCACACGGGCCGATACGCAAGCAGCAGCAGGACCGTCCCGATATAGGCGAAGCAGAGCCACTGATCCTGCAGGATTCCGAATCCCCCCGACAACGCCTGGTCGAGCACAGGCCGCCCCGTGGTGGGCAGGTTGCGGAGCACCAGCCAGTAGAGCGCCCAGGAGACGAGGGCGAAGAGCATCCACCCGACAATCAGGCGCACGTGGCGCTTCGGCTGGTCGACCACCTGGTACCGCACGGCCAGAAGACCGACGATGAACAGCACCAGGTTGGAATCGGGCAGCAGGTCGGTCCAGACGTGAGGCAGGTCGGCCACGAACAGGTTCCACCGAGCCGCGAGGAGCGCCGCGTAGTGGCTCTGCTGCGCGGCCAGGTCCACCGCCTGGCGGAGCGCCGGCCGAGCTCCCGCCATCCAGGGCGACGGCACGCCCAGCGCATGCACCAGCGGACGCACCGACGCGGCGAGGACGGCACACGCGAGCAGGGACCGGGTAGACCAGCGCCGCACCACCAGCAGCGCCAGCCCCCACGCCGCGTACTCGAACAGGATCTGAAAGCCGAAACCCACTTCGGCCACGATGCCGAACAGTGCGAGCGTCCCCAGCCGACGGAGGTAGATGCGGGTGACCGGCGCCCCCCTCGCCTCGAGCCGGCGGAGCAGCACCGCGAAGCCGACGCCAAACAGGAAGGCGAAGGTTCCCCACGCCTTCTGCTCCACCAGCACCCACACGCCCCACCCGATCAGATCCTCGAGCCCGGTCGCGTCGAGCCGCATCTTCTGATGGAAGTGGACCAGGATCATCCCGAAGAGCGCCAGGCCACGGAGGATGTCGAGGGCATGGATGCGCTCGTCGGCGGACACCGGCGTGAGACGCGTGGTCGGCTGGGAAGCAACGGCAGCTGTGGCGGCCAGGGGCGTCCTCACCGGTAGCGGGTCGGGGGAGAGGATCCGCCCGGAGTCGGGAAGCCGCAAGGGTCCGTGGGTCGTGCTTGACAGGGCCGCGTCCAGCACGTATATAACCTCTGAGTTAAATAACTAATCGGTTACGGGCATTCTATGGCTACCGACACCCTCAGCGTCACGTTCTCGGCCCTCGCCGATCCCACCCGCCGCGCCATTCTCCTCCGGCTGGCCGAAGGGCCGGCCACGGTCAAGGAGCTGTCGGCCCCGTTCGCGATGAGTGGACCCGCCGTCTCCAAGCATTTACGCGTGCTCGAGCGCGCGGGTCTCATCCAGCAGGGCCGCGAGGCCCAGTGGCGGCCGCGCACCCTCGACGCGGGCCCCATCCGCGAGGTCGCGGAGTGGGCCGGAGGGTTCAAGCGATTCTGGGACGCGAGCTATGCCCGGCTCGACGCCTATCTCGACCATCTCAAGCGACAGGAGAAGCCTCATGGCCACCGCCACTAAGCCTGGCGTCACCACCTACACGACGCCCACCGACCGGGAGGTCGTCATCACCCGGGTGGTGGACGCCCCGCGCCGGCTGGTATTCGCGGCGTGGACCGATCCGAAGCACATTCCCAACTGGCTCGGTTTCGAGGAGTGGACCATGCCCGTATGCGAGCTCGATCTCCGGCCCGGCGGCGCATGGCGGTACGGGTGGCGCAGTCCCGACGGCTCGGAGATGACCATGGGCGGACTGGTGCGCGAAGTCACGCCGCCCGAGCGGCTGGTAACGACCGAGCGGTGGGGTCCGGAGTGGCCCGAAACGGTCAACACCCTGACGCTCACCGAATCGGGCGGGCGGACGACCGTCACTCTCACCATCACCTATCCGTCCAAGGCCGCTCGGGACGCGGCGCTCGAGACCGGCATGAAGGACGGCATGGACCTGAGCTTCGCTCGGCTCGACCGGCTGGTCCAGACGCTGGCGTGACCGCGATGTCCGACCGAGTGCGCGAGGTGCTCGGCCGCCTGAAGCGGCAGGGCAGCGCGCGCGCCCGCGAGGACATGCTCAAGCGGTACGGGATCGTGGCGCCCAAGGCGTATGGGGTGCCGATGAACGCCATCCAGCGGCTGGCCAAGTCGCTCGGCCGGGATCACGACCTCGCCCTGGCGCTCTGGTCCACCGGGTGGTACGAGGCACGCCTGCTCGCGGCGTACGTGGACCAGCCCGAGCAGGTATCGTCGGCCCAGATGGACCGCTGGGCGAAAGACTTCGACAACTGGGGCGTGTGCGATACGCTATGCTTTTGCTTGTTCGACCGCACGCCGCATGCGTGGCGGAAGGTTGCCCAGTGGGCCGGGCGGCGGGATGAGTTCGTGAAGCGGGCGGCGTTCGCGCTGCTGGCGAGCCTCGCGTTGCACGACAAGGCGACCGGCGACCCGCCATTTCTCGCCACTCTGCCGTTGATCGAGCGGGCGGCGGCCGACCAACGGAACTTCGTCAAGAAGGGGGTGAGCTGGGCGCTGCGCTCGATCGGCCGCAGGAGCCCTGCGCTCCGCGCCGCGTCGGTGGATCTGGCGCGCCGGCTGGCGGCCTCGGAGCAGCCGGCGGAGCGGTGGGTGGGGAGGGATGCGGTTCGAGAGCTGACGAAGGGTGAAAAGGCGGCTAGGCGGTAAGCGGAAGGTCGTGGAGAGCGGCGTGAACCAGAGGGCGCCTCATGCCGCCGACCGCCTGACCGCCTTTCCGCCTTTGCCGTCCTTCCGTCCTCCCGCCCCCTCCCTTACAAGTTCATCGGATCCCCACGAGGAGGGCCCGATGGCCGAGACCAAGACCGCGAAGAAGCCCCGCCGCAAGAAGCGCCCTGAAGGAGCGCCCCGCTCGCGCGGGGTGGCACCCGACGCGCTCGCCACCGGCTCGCCGCCGCCGGCCGTCACCAGGCTGGCGGAGGCCATCGAATCCGACGGGGGCGCGGTGCTGGCCACCTACCGCGATCCGCTGGGGGGCAACTGGCAGATCTTCGCCGGGCTGCCGATCGACCTGATCGAGCCCACCCCGTACCAGCGCGATCTCTCCGACGCCCACGTCGCCAAGCTCTGCTCCGCGATCGACCGGCTGGGTCGCTATCTCGACCCTATGGTCGTGGTGCGCGCCGAGAACGGCCATTACTGGACCCCGAACGGCAACCATCGCCTGGCGGCGATGCGCACGCTCGGCGCGCGGTCCGCGGTGGCGATCGTGGTGCCCGAGCCCGAGGTGGCGCACCGCATCCTGCTGCTCAACACCGAGAAGGCGCACAATCTCCGCGAGCGCGCGCTGGAGGTCGCCCGTCTGGCCCAGAGCCTGGCCGAGCTGGACGACCGGCCCGAGCGCCAGTTCGAGGCCGAGTTCGAGGAGGCGGCCCTGTTGACGCTCGGGTTCTGCTACTTGGAGAACGGCCGGTTCGCCGGAGGAGCCTATCACCCGGTGCTGCGGCGGATCGACAAGTTCCTCGGCTCGGCGCTGCCCAAAGCGATCGAGATTCGCCGCGAGCGGGCGGCGCGGCTGCTCGAGCTGGAGGAGGCGGTGTCCGCGGCGATTAAAGGTCTCAAGGAACGCGGGTTCGATAGTCCCTATCTTCGGGCATTCGTAGTGGCGCGGATCAACCCGCTCCGATTCCAGCGCGGGGCCAAGGCGGACTTCGACGAGACGATCGACAAGATGCTGGCGGCGGCTCGACGGTTCGACGCGGGGCGCGTCAGGGCAGAGCAAGTAGCACGGGCATCGGGACCGCCTGAGGAGTCGGGATCGGGATGACACGGCTCGGCTCGGAGATCAGCTGATCGCTGACGAGCTTGCGGCACGGAGTCACCCTGAGCGAAGCGAAGGGGGCATGCGTTCGGGCATGCCCCCTTCACTGCGTTCAGGGTGACTCCAGAGCGGGCACACGGCGCTCGGCGGCGCGAACGCTGGCTGGGGTGCTCGCGCCTAGATGCTGGACGAATCGTGGATCACCGTCTCCAGCTCCTGCGGCGTCCGGCGGCGGCACTCGCGCTTGAGGTCGTCGATATCGGAGGCGAGAAAGTCGCCGAACATGCCTTCCGTAGTGATCTCGAATGCGGGAAGGTGCTTCTTGGCCGCGCTATTGGAGTAGAGCGCCACGATGGCGCGGTGGTCGAAGCGATAGAACGAGTAGGTGGGATAGCGGCCGAACAGCCAGATCTCCGTGGGCTTGGCGAACTCCCGTGCCAGCCGCGCGAAGTAGCGATAGGCATCCACCACCAGGGCCGGGATCAGCGGCCCGTCGTCGAAGTGCTTCTCCAGCGAAAACATCAGCTCGTGGTTCTCGAGGTCGGGCAGGAAGACCTCGAAGGTGGTGCCGTCCCGGGCCAGAAACGCCTTGATCGCCGCGTCGTGATTCTCGCGCCACCGGCGGGAGTGGATGAAGTACACCGCCATGCGGCTGGTGGAGGCGATCAGCTCCTCGAACCGCGGCACGAACGCGGTGAAGGAGTCGATCCGGAGGATCTCGGAGGCCGGGGCCGGGACGGAGCTCATCGAGCGAAGATGGTGCCGGCGGGTGGCGCGGGCAAGCAAACCAGGCTCCCCGTCCCGAACCCGTCGGCTCCGCGGCCGCGTTCAGCGGGTGGCCGCCCCCAGGCTCTCCGGTCCGAGCAGCTGCTCCGGCTCGAGGTCGAGCACCAGCTCGCCCTGGCCCGAGGCGACGGCCCGCACCAGCAGCGCCGTCGGCGAGGCGCGCACGCTCAGCACCCGCCCCGCCTTCACGTCCATCTTGAGGTGCACGCCGTCGGCCAGGTCGCGGTTGAGCTTGTCTTCCAGCAGGTTCCGGCCGTCGGCCACGACGCTGGCCAGGTTGATCCGAACCCGGTTGCGCAGGAAGTCCTCGATCTGGCCTTGCGCCAGCCAGGCGAGCGTCCCGGTCAGGAGATCGCGCGTCCCCACGTCGTACACCAGGTCGGGCATGTAGAGCTGCGCCCGGAGGGTGTCGTAGGCCGGCCGTCCCACCGCCCACAGCATGCCGCGCACCGACCCGTGCACCAGCAGCCCCACCGCCACCCGTCCATCGCCGATTCCGATCAGCCGCAGGCTGTCGAGCACCAGGCGCTGGCGCGCCACCCTGATGATCGTCCCGCGGAGCTCCTTCGTGAGGATGCTGCTGCCCACGCCATACGGCAGGCGACCCTCGGTGAGCAAATGCAGCACCGGCGGACGCGAGGTGGAATCCTGCGGGGGCGGCATGGGCGGCACCGCGACGTCGGGCCGCGGCCCGCCGATCACGCGCGGGTTGGCCGAGAGGCCGACGGTGGTGACGAGGGTGTCACCGTGCATCTTGAGCAGGCCGATGCGGACGGTGGTGGGATTGATCACCATCCACAGGCTGTCGGTCAGCCGAAGCGGCGAGCCGATCGTGTTCCACAGCCGCCGGCTCTCCTGAGGCAAATCGAACCCCGCCACCTTGGCGTCGAAGGCCTGCAGCTTGTCCTGGAGTGCGCTCTGCGCTGCGGCCATCACCTTATCGGTGACGTCGATGCTCAGGAAGGTGACCTTGCAGTGGTCCCGCCTGAGGTCGGATAGCGGGGTCACCACGGCCCGCGTTCTGGGGCGCAGCGTCCATCCGCTGGTCAGCTGGACCGTGGTCTCGATGGTGAGCCGCGCGCGCGGTGGCGCGTCATCATCGTCGCAGGCGCCGCTCAGCTGGGGCAGGATCGGCGGCTTGTACCAGGCGCGCACCCGGTAGCGGACGTCGGCCTGGAGCGTCGCCGTCCGGCCGCTCACCGCGATGTGGAACCGGCTCCGGCTCGCGGCATACGCGTAATGGACCCGCTTCCGGTTGGGCACCTCGTGCCGCTCCTCGAGGCTCCCGAACGAGACCGGCACCTCGCCTTCGAGCCAGCTCATGGCCGGCCCGAGATCGTAGCGCACCGGCACGTCGAGGTACGAGGTGGGGACCGGTGGGAGGGTGTCGGCCCAGGTCGCGGTCACCCGAGGCACCGGCGGTGCCACTTTGTCGCCACGGCAGGCAGCGGCCGCCCCGAACAGGAGCACACCGGCAATGCGGCGACACGGCGACGACAGCGGCATGGCGCGCCCTCCTCGAGCGGCCGGTGGCAGGACGTCGGGATGATGGTGACTATGCGAAGGTGCTCCGGGAGACCAGCTTACGACCATGACCTGCGTCACCGCTCGGCGGTGGGGCAGAACCGGGAGCCTTGCTATCTTCCGCCCAGGAGCGCGACTTCACCGACGCAGGTGCTCACCCGAGGAGCAGCGCATGACCCGATCCCCCTGGATGCTCAGCCTGGCGGCACTCGCCCTCACCGGCGCGATCGCCGCCTGCGGTGGTAAGGACCATTCGGCGGCGAGCCGCGACACGACCGCCGCCATGACGCATGATTCCGCGCCGCCCGCCGCTCCGGCCGAGGCCGCGGGCCCCACCAAGGTCGAAGGCTTCCAGGCGCCCGAGTCGGCCAAGTACGACGCCGAGCTCGACGTCTGGTATGTCAGCAACATCAACGGCTCGCCCACCGACAAGGACGGGAACGGCTACCTCTCCCGGCTCAAGGGCGACGGGAGCATCGATTCGCTCAAGTTCATCGTCGGAGGGGTGAAGGGCGTGAAGCTCGACGCGCCAAAGGGGATGGCACTCCAGGGCGACACCATCTGGGTGGCCGATATCACCAACGTCCGCGGCCTGAATCGGAAGACCGGCATGCCGGTCGCGAGCATCGCCATCAAGGGATCCAAGTTCCTCAACGACATCACCATCGGCGAGGACGGGATTTACGTGACCGACACCGGCGTCGAGGCGGGCAAGAACGGCATGAGCCATCCGGGACCGGATCGGATCTACCGGATCGGCCCCAAGCACGAGGTCAGCATCGCTGTCCAGAACGACAGCCTCGCGGGACCGAATGGCATCGTCTGGGATAAGGCCGGCCACCGGTTCATCGTCGTGCCGTTCATGGGCAAGACGATCGTGGCGTGGGCGCCGGGCTCGAAGCAGGTAACCCCGCTGGGCACCACCAAGGGCCAGCTCGACGGTGTCGAGCTGCTGGGCGGCTCGCGGATCCTCTTCACCAGCTGGGCCGACTCGAGCCTCGACGTGCTCGAGAACGGCACGGTGACGGCGGTGAGCACGGGGCTCCCCTCGCCGGCCGACATCGGTGTCGACACCAAGCGGGGCCGGGTCGCGATCCCGCTGCTGATGGAGAACCGGGTCGAGTTCCGCTCGCTGCCGGCGGAGAAAGGGCAGGGTGCGTCATGAGCATCGTGAGCTATGCCGCGGTGGCCCTGTCGGCGCTGGTGGTGGGCGCGGCGGGGGCGCTGGCGGTGAAGCGGTCGCCGGCTCAGCGGCTCGATCCGGTTACCACCCACGGTGAGTGGGTCAAGTACGCCCGGGGCACCGATTCCATCCGGGCCTATGTCGCCTATCCCGAGCGGAAGACCAAGGCGCCGGCGGTGATCGTGATCCACGAGATCTTCGGCCTTACCGACTGGGAGCCCACCGTGGCCGACCGGCTGGCCAAGGCGGGCTACGTCGCGATCGTGCCCGACCTGCTCTCGTCGAAGCACGGCAAGAGCCCGGCCGACGCCGACAGTGGCCGCAAGCTGATCGGCGAGCTCGAGCCCGAGCGGATCACCGCCGACCTCGACGCGACGTACGGCTACGTGAACGCGCTGCCGGCGGTGGAGAAGGATCACATCGGCACCATCGGATTCTGCTGGGGCGGCGGGCAGAGCTTCCGCTACGCGACCAACAACCCCAACCTCCGCGCGGTGGTGGTGTGCTACGGGCCCCCGCCCGACACCGCCGCCATGCGGCGGATCCAGGCGCCGGTGCTGGGTGTCTACGGCGAGAACGACGAGCGCATCAACTCGACGCTGCCCACGGTGGTGGCGGCGATGCAGTCCGACGGAAAGACGTTCAATCACGAGGTTTACCCCGGCACCGGCCACGGCTTCCTCAAGCCCGGTCGCCAAGGGAGCGACGGACCACAGGTGGAGCTCGCCTGGAAACGGATACTCGAGTTCTATCGCGCCCGGCTGGGCAAGTGAGCGGGATGCTGGCCACTCGCGGCGCGTCCGCCGCTCGCGGGGCAAGTCGCACCATGACGCTGGCCCGATCGGGCCTCGCTGCGTTCGGAATGGCCTTCGTCATTCCTGCTCGCGGTGCGGCCCAGTCTCCTCCGCCCGGCGCACAGACCCCGCTCCGCTACAGCATCACCCTCGTCACCAGCGACACCAGCGGCCACCTCCTCGGCGAGGTCGAGGTCGGCTGGCGGCTCCGCACCGTGGAGCCGGTCGGCATGCGGCTCGACTCGGCGTTCCGCGTGGTGCGCGTGCTGGTGGACGGCAAGCCCAACACCAGGCTCTCGCGGACCATGTACGCCCGACAGGGCGAGGACGTCGTCGTGCCCCACGAGAAGGCGCCGGGCGACACGCTCACCACGCGGGTTCGCTATCACGGCGTCCCCCGCGGCGGCTTCCGTGTGGGGGATCGCGCCGGCGGGCGCGGGCTGGCCGGCACGACCGGGGGCGGCCTGGGGCCGCTCTGGCTTCCGATGCCGCCCGATGGCGCCGGGCGGGTGGGCGTGAGCTGGAACGTGCAGGCGTCCGAGGGGCAGCGCGTCATCGCGACCGGCACCCTCACCGGGATCGACACGCTGAGCTACGGCCACACGACCTGGCATTACCAGCTCGATACGCCGGTGCCGCTCGACGGGCTGGCGGTTGCCGCGGGCCGGTACGCCGTCACCACCTTGCCGAGCGCGCCCTGCGTGGACCACTGCGTTCCCGTGACGCTCTGGACCGCGCCCGACGACTCCGCCGCGGCGTCGGCGGGCCCGTTCCGCCGCGCGGGCGAGGTGATGGAGTTCATGCGCGAGCGGTTGGGGCCGTTCCCCTACGCGAGCCTGGCGCACGTCGCCTCGCTGCTGGCGCCGGCGGGGCGCCCGGGCGCCATGGTCGTGCTCTACGACGAGCATCAGGTGCACGCCGGTGCCGTAGGCGAGGCCGACATTGCGCGCGCCACCGCGGCTCAGTGGCTGGGCAACGCGGTGAGCGACAGCGCCTCCGACGGGCCCACCGACGCGGCGGCCTCGTACCTCGCGTTGCTCTGGACCAGGCAGGGTCGCACCAAGCCGACCGGGGTGATGCCGACGCGGGGCGTCGACGCAATTGGCCGGCTGCACCGGATGGTGGGTGACTCGGTGTTCTTCCGCGGTCTCCGCCGTTACGTCGATGCCAACCGCAATTCGGCCGTGCCGGCCGACGCGCTGGAGCAGGCGATGGCGGAGGTGGCGGGCAAGCCGATCGGCTGGAGCTGGCGCACGGCCGTCGGCGCCAGGTGATCGTTGTTCGCGCGCGCGGGCCTGGCGCGGCTCCTCTCGCCGAGGCCGCGCTCGCGGCGACGCCGGCACTCGCTGGGCTCGCGGCGCTGGCGCTGGTATCCTGCAGCGGCACCCTTCCGCCTCTTCGTGGCCAAATCGAGGTTGGCGCCGAGTCCTACGCCATCGTCGCGGCCGGAGCCGACGCCGCGAGCGGCGACCTCTACGCGGTGCGCGCGTCCGGCGGTCCCCTCATTCCAATCACCTTCAGCAGCATAGGCGAGATGCGGCCCGCGCTCTCGCCCGACGGCCGGCGGGTCGCGTTCCTTCGGGGCCGCGCCGTGGGGGACTCCACCCCCGGCAGTGTGTGGATCATGGACCTGCTGACCGGCGGCGAGCGCGAAGTGCGATTGCCCAAGCAGGCGGGCACGCCGGGCCGGGTGGGATGGTCCCGCGACGGCGCGACGGTGACGATCGCGGCGGGCACGGAGCTCTACCGTGCGAGCCTGGCCGACGGATCGTCGCGCGCCGCTCCGGTGCCCCCGGCCGAACGAGCCGCCGCCGAGTCGAGCCTGTCCGTCCTGCTCGGCGATCCGGTGTTCGCGCGGGTGGTGCCGTGCGCGGAGCCGGACGCGCTCTGCGTCGCGACAGACTCCGGCGCGCCTGGGCCCCTGGCCGAGCATGCCCATGACGCGACTCGCTGGGGAAGCGACTCCGTGGCGTTTCTCACCGGAGGCGTGATCGAGGTACGTCCGCTCGGGCCCGGGATCGCCCGGAAGATCCAGTG
>DATEJD010000237.1:0-8924 GCA_035278325.1 Gemmatimonadales bacterium
CCCGCGGGCCGCGTCGCTGGCGGCGGCGCTCCGGCGGCCGACGGTCGCGGTGATCGCGGAGGTGAAGCGACGCTCGCCATCCGCGGGGTCGATCAAGGAGGACCTCGATCCGGCCGATCGCGCCGCCCGGTACGCGCGCCACGGGGCCGCCGCCATCTCGGTCCTCACCGACGCACCCTACTTCGGCGGCTCGATGGGCGACCTCCGCGCCGCGGCCGCGCGCACGCGCGTGCCCGTGCTGCGAAAGGACTTCATCCTGGACGAGCTGCAGATTCTCGAGGCCCGGGCGGCCGGCGCCGCGGCGGTCTTGCTCATCGTCCGCGCGCTCCCGCCCGCCCGGCTCACGGCACTCCTCGCGGCGACGGCGGAGGCCGAGCTCGATGCGCTGGTCGAGGTCCACACCGAAGACGAGGTGAGACGCGCGCTCGACGCCGGCGCCCGGATCGTGGGCGTCAACAGCCGCGACCTCGACACCTTCCGGATCGACACCATCGCGGCCTGGGCCATGCTGCAGTCGATGCCGGCGGACATCGTCGCCGTGGCGGAGAGCGGCATGGCAACCGAGGCCGACGTGGAGGCCGCGGCGGCGGCGGGCGCGGACGCGGTGCTCATCGGCACCGCGCTCTCCGCGGCCGCCGATCCCGACGCGCTGCTGGGCCGGCTCGGCAGAGTGACCCGCCGTGCGCGATAGGCCGATCCGGGTCAAGGTCTGCGGGCTCACGCGAGCGTCCGACGCGGCGACGGCGGTCGCGGCCGGAGCGGCCTACCTCGGCGTGGTGTTCGCCGGCGGACCGCGGGTCGTGAGCCCGGCCCAGGCCGCCGCAATCCGCGCGGCGGCGGGCGAAGTGCCCGTGTTCGGCGTCTACGGCGAGCAGCCGGTCGCGAACATCCTGGAGCTGAGCCGCACGGCAGGCCTGAACGGAGCCCAGCTGCACGGGCCGAATCGGCGGGAGGACGCCGCCCGGCTTCGGGCGGAGGGACTGTTGGTCTGGCGGGTGGTCCGGATCGCCGCGCCGGGCGACCTGGACCACCTGGCCGAGGCGAGCACGGACGCCGATGCCGTGCTGGTAGAGCCCCGGGTGGAGCACGCGCTGGGTGGCGCGGGCGTGTCGCTCGAGCTGGCCGTGGCACGCGAGGCCCGCCGTCGGCTCGCGGGGGTCACCATGGTCCTGGCAGGCGGCCTCAATCCCGGGACCGTTGCCGAGGCGGTGGCCCTCGTTCGACCCGAGGTGGTGGATGTAAGTTCAGGGGTGGAGCACCTGCCGGGCATCAAGGATCCCGAGAAAATCGCGCGCTTCATGGAGGCGGCGTGTGGCCATAGCGCTATCAGCTGAACGGGCCGTGCACGGGCGGTTCGGTCCGTACGGCGGTCGGTACGTGCCCGAGACACTCATCGCCGCGCTGGATGATCTGTCCACGCTGTACGATGCCGCGCGGTCGGACGCCGCGTTCTGGGCGGAGTACGAGGCGCTGCTGGGCGAGTTCGTGGGCCGTCCCACGCCCCTGACCGAGGCGCCGCGGCTGGGCGCCGAGACCGGTGCCACCGTCGTGCTCAAGCGGGAGGACCTGAACCACACCGGCGCCCACAAGATCAACAACACGATCGGGCAGGCGCTCCTGGCCCTGCGCATGGGGAAGCGCCGCATCATCGCGGAGACCGGCGCGGGCCAGCACGGGGTGGCGACGGCCACGGTGTGCGCCCGCTTCGGCCTCGAGTGCGTGGTGTACATGGGCGCGGAGGACGTCGCGCGTCAGAAGCTCAACGTGTACCGGATGCAGCTCCTCGGGGCCACGGTGGTGCCCGTCGAGTCGGGCACCCGGACGCTCAAGGACGCGACCAACGAGGCGCTCCGCGACTGGGTCACCAACGTCCCGTCCACGCACTACATCATCGGGTCGGTCGTCGGCCCTGATCCCTATCCGCGCATGGTGCGGGACTTCCAGTCGGTCATCGGCCGCGAGGCGCGGGCGCAGATGGTGGCGCGGTACGGCGCGCTTCCCCACACGGTAGTGGCCTGCGTAGGCGGGGGCTCCAACGCGATGGGCATCTTTGCCGGGTTCATCGACGATCCGACGGTGCGGCTGGTCGGCGTCGAGGCGGCGGGGGAGGGCATCGCGAGCGGCCATCACAGCGCCACGCTCAGCGCCGGCGCGCCCGGCGTGCTGCACGGGAGTCTCAGCTATCTGCTGCAGGATGCCGACGGGCAGGTGGCCCCCGCCCATTCGGTGTCGGCCGGCCTCGACTATCCCGGCGTGGGCCCGGAGCACAGCTGGCTCCGGGACACGGGCCGGGTGAGCTACGAGTCGGCCACCGACGCCGAAGCGCTGGACGCGTTCCAGGCGGTGAGCCGGCTGGAGGGGATCATCCCGGCGCTGGAGACCGCCCACGCGTTCGCCTACGTGCGCCGGATGAGGGGGCGCTGGCCGGCGGGCGCGCGGGTGCTCGTGTGCCTGAGCGGCCGCGGCGACAAGGACGTCGCCCACGTTGCCGCGCTGCTGGGAGCGGCGGTGTGAGCGGGCCGATCCCGACCGACATCCTTCCGGCGTCGCAGGTCGCCGAGCTGATCAACAGCCTGGTGAAGGCGCTCCGCGCCTATCACATGTACCTGCCCAACAATCCGATCTACCAGCGCGCCAGCGACAACCTCCGCATCGCCTTCCAGCCGATCTGGGCCGTGCTGGACGAGCTGGTGCTCACGGTCGCGGAGACCGACTTCGTCTGGGAAGAGCAGGTGGTCTATCACCAGCTCAACAAGTCCGAGAGCATCGCCTGGGGGCTGTTCAAGGACGGCATGCGCTCGCTCACCATTCGCCGCGGCGCCGAGCTGGAGGAGCTGCCCCGCTTCCTCGAGACCATCAACCGCGCGCGCTTTCTCCCCGCCGATGCCGGTGACGACCTGCTGACGCTCCTCTGGGAGCAGGAATTCGAGTCCATCGCGTACAAGTTCGTCGAATTCTTCGGCGGCGACGGCGGGGTACCCGAGCCGACCGGCTCGTACGTCACCGGCGCCGACGGCGACCAGGCGGCGCGCGACCGCCACGCGGCCGCCGCCGAGGAGGCGCCCCAGCGGCCCAAGGGCGTGGTGGATCTCGAGGAGTTCGACTCGACGCTCTACTTCCTCGAGGAGCGCGAGATCAACCAGGTGGCCGCCGGCGTCGAGGACGAATACCGCCGCGACGTGCGGCTGGCGGCGCTCAACATCCTGTTCGACCTGTTCGAGAGCCAGGGCGAGGAGCCCATCCGCGGCGAGATCCTCGGCATCCTCGAGAGCCTGTTCCCCAACTTCCTCAACGCGCGCGACTTTCGGACCGCCGCCACCGTGCTCCGCGAGAGCCGCGCCCTCGGTAAGCGGGTGCAGGGTCTGTCTCCCGCCCTGACCGCGCGGCTGGACGCCTTCATCGGCAAGCTGAGCGAACCGGCCATCGTGAGCCAGCTGGTGCAATCGCTCGACGAGGCGCCCGCGCTGGCGGGCGACGCGACCGTCGCCGAGGTCATGCAGGAGCTCCGAGCCTCGGCACTGGAGCCGGTCCTCACCTGGATCCCCAAGCTGTCGTCGCCCCAGCTCCGCCAGCGGCTCGAAGGCGTGGCCGACCGCCTGGCGGAGTCGCATCCCCAGGAAGTGGTGCGGATTCTCCGCTCGCCGGCCTCCGAGGCGCTCGCCTCGGTCATCACCCTGTGCGGCCGGCTCCAGCTCATGCAGACCGTGCCCGGCCTCGGCGACACCGTGGTGCATCAGGACCCCGCGGTGCGGCTGGCCTCGGTGCAGGCGCTGGCCCAGCTGGGCACCCCGGCGGCGCTCGCGTTCGTGGAGAAGGCGCTCGAGGATCCGGATCGCGCGGTCCGGCTCGCCGGGGTCCGCGCCGTCGGGGCGCGCGGCTACAAGGGCGCGCAGCGGCGAATCGAGGCGATGGTGTTCGGCAAGGCGGTGGGCGACATGGATCTCACCGAGAAGATGGCGTTCTTCGAAGCCTACGGCGCGATCGCCGGGCCGGCCGGGATCAAGCCGCTCACGGGCCTGCTGCTGGTGCGCGGGCTGCTCCGCCTGAAAGAGTCGCCCGAGACCCGCGCCTGCGCCGCGATCGCGCTCGGCAAGATCCGCACGCCGGAAGCCCGCGAGGTGCTGCAGCGCGCCGCGGAGGACAAGGAGCTGGTGGTCCGGAACGCCGTGAGCCGGGCGTTGCGCGAGGGTGCCGCGTGACCTCGCCGGCGGAGCAGGCGCCCAGCTCCGCGACCGACGGCCGGCTCCGTCAGGGCGGCCGCGCGCTGCTGCTCGCCCTCTACACGGCGCTCCGGAGCCTCAAGCTCTACCCGGTCGAGAACACCACGGTGCAGAAGGCGCTGGACGACCTGGACATCTCCGCCCGGGCGCTGCTCGCGCTCGAGAAGGATCTCGAGATTCGCCTGGCCGGCGACTTCATCTTCGTGAACGCTACCCGCCTCCGGCTCGAGCTGGACAACTACGCCTCGTTCAGCCACATCCTCGCGATGCTGCGGGCCTTCGCGATCGGCGGCCTCCGCGTGCACGGCGCCGCCAACCGGCGCGAGTGGCAGATCCTGCTCAGCCTGCTGCTCAGCCTCTCGGAGCGGGGTGAGCCCGACTCGCGCTTCGAGGAGCTGGCCGAGCGGCTGGGTGCCGCGCACGTGGAGGGCATCGAGGTCGAGCGCGCCGTCCAGCAGGAGCACGATCCCGAGTCGGAGCAGGCCAAGGAGCAGGCCAAGCGGATCTACTCGCAGGGCGTGGCGGTGACCAAGGACGTGATCACCGGCGCGCGGCTGGGCCGCGCCACCAGCGTCAAGCGGGTGAAGCGGGCGGTGCAGCTCATCGTCGACCAGGTGCTCAACAACGAGACGTCGCTGGTAGGGCTCACCACCATTCGAGACTACGACGAGTACACGTTCACCCACTCGGTGAACGTGTGCATCTTCTCCGTCGCGCTCGGCAAGAAGCTGGGGTTCACCAAGCTCCAGCTCTACGATCTCGGCATGACCGCCCTGCTGCACGACGTCGGCAAGGCGCGCGTACCGGTCGACATCCTCAACAAGACCACCGGGCTCGACGAGCGCGAGTGGCGCATCATGCAGGCGCACCCGTGGCTCGGCGCGCTCACGCTGTTCGGCATGCGGGCGCACGACGAGGTCCCGTACCGCGCGATCATCGTGGCGCACGAGCACCACATGAAGACCGACCTGACCGGCTATCCCAAGGCCATTCGCGAGCGGTCGCTCGGCATCTTCTCGCGCATCGTGTCCGTGGCCGACGGCTTCGATGCGGCCACGACGCGGCGGAGCTATCAGACCATCCCGATCGAGCCCGACCAGGTGCTGCGCGAGATGTGGCAGAACCCCAAGCGCGGGTACGACACCGTCCTGGTGAAGGCGCTCATCAATTTGATCGGCATCTACCCGGTGGGGACCTGTGTCATCCTGGACACCTTCGAGGTCGCCATCGTGGCCGCACCCAATCCGGAGGGACAGCAGCTCAACCGGCCCCTGGTCAGAATCGCGGTGGACACGGACGGCGGCCTGGTGCCGCCACCCGGCACGCTGGTGAGCCTGACCGAGCAGGACGACACGGGCGCGTTCCGCCGCTCGATCGTCAAGGTGACCAATCCCGAGCGCTACGGCCTGACGGTTGGCGACTACTTTGTCTGAGTCCCGGCTGGCGCCGGCCTGGGAGGAGCTGCGCTCCCGGGGACGCACGGCGCTGATCCCCTACCTCACGGCGGGCTACCCGTCCGCCCAGCTCAGCCTCGAGGCGCTGCAGGCCGCCGACGAGGTGGCGGACATCCTCGAGGTCGGGGTCCCGTTCAGCGATCCGCTGGCCGACGGTCCGACCATCCAGCGCTCCACCTTCGATGCGCTCCGCCAGGGGATGACGCTGGCCGGCACGCTCGCGCTTATCGAGCGGGCCCGGCTGACCCGTCCGGTCGTGGTGTTCAGCTACCTCAATCCGATTCTGCGCTACGGCCTCACGCGCTTCCTGCGCGACGCGGGCGCGCTCGGCGTCGCCGGCCTGCTCCTCACCGACCTCCCGGCGGGCAGCGATCCGGCCGTCGAATCCGAGGTCCAGGCGGGTCCATTGGACCTGATCCGGCTCATCGCGCCGACGACCCGACCCGAGCGGCTGGCGACGGCGGTGCGGGGTGCCCAGGGGTTCGTCTACCTGGTGGCCCGGCTCGGCGTGACCGGTGCGAGCGCCGCGCTGGCCGAGGGGCTTGCCGGTTCGATCGCCCAGGTACGGCGGGCCACGCCGTTGCCCATCGCGGTGGGGTTCGGCATCTCCACGCCGGCGCAGGCCCGCACCGTTGCCGGTCAGGCCGACGGCGTGGTGGTCGGGAGTGCGCTGGTGGACGTGCTGGGCGCGCGCGGGGTCGAGGGCGCCCGGAGCTTTCTCGGCGCGCTCCGGGACACGCTCGACAGCCGGACGGCGACGCGATGAGCCAGCGTATCCAGCGTCTGGTCGACGGCTATGCCCGGGTCGTGTCCCTGGGTGGCGCGCTGGTGGCGCTGCTCTATCTGGTCATGGACCTCGGGTGGCTGCGCCAGCCGATCGCGACGCTGGTGACGCTGGTGGCCATCATCATCCTGCGCGCCTCGCCCGTCCGCCTCAGCAAGTACTCGTACCTGACGCAGTCGGGCGTCGCGGTCCTGGCCGGCGCCCTCACGGTCGGCCCCGCGCCGGTGATCCTCGCGCTGTGGATCGGCGTGTTCGTTTCCGACGTGGTCTGGCTCCGGAAGCTCCCGCGGGCCGGCTTCATCAACGCCGGCCGCGAGGTGATCGCGTTCGCCGCGGCGTTCGGTCCGTACGCGGCGCTGCTCACGCTCAGCGGCATGCCCGGGCTGTCGCTGGACCTGCTGCCGGCCCTCGCGATCCTCGCGTGCATGTACTTCTTCGCCAGCCGGGCGCTGTTCTACTTCACCCTCCTGCTGCGCGACAAGCTGGAGCACGCGGAGAAGCTCCTCATCCTCCGGTGGGAGATCATCGCCTACCTGCTCACGCTCATCGCGACGGTGGTGGTCACCGCCGCGCTGCTCACGTTGTCACCGGTGGGGTGGCTGGCGGTGGCGCTGGCGCTCGGCGTGCTCGGCGTGCTCACCCGTCGCATCCTGGAGGAGGCGATCGGCGCCGAGGATCTCAACAAGGTCCACCTGATGGAGACCGCGATCGCCAGCAACGCGACGCTGCAGGGCTCGTTCGACCAGATCGAGCGCCTGGCGTATCGGCTGCTCGACTGGGGAGACTTCCGCATCTATCGCATGGTCGACGGAGTGCCCTCGCTGGCCTATCGGGGCAGCCTGGGCCGGGTCGACCGCGGCGACCCGCCTGCCGCCATGGACCCGTTCCGCGCCACGGCCATCGACGAGAATCGGGTGGTCGAGGTCAAGGACGTGCGATCCGATCCCCGGGTGCGCGGGCCGATGCCCGAGGTCGGGAGCCTGGTCATCTATCCCATCCGTTTCGGCGACGAGCTGCTCGGCACGCTCGAGGTGGACCACCCCAAGCGCCACACCTACGGCCCAAAGGACCTCACCGCGCTTGGCACGCTGGGCGCCCAGATCGCGACGGCCATCCACATCGCCGAGCTGCGCCGGCCCCTGCTGGGCACGGTGGAGCAGATCGGCCAGCAGGTGACGGCGCTCGCCAGGGTAACCGACTCGCTCCGCGCCTCCGCACTCGCGCTGGCCGACGCGTCGCAGGGCATGCGGCACGGGGTGGGCGAGCTGGAGAGCTTCGTGGCCGACGGGCTCCGGGCCACCGACTCGCTCGGGGCCGCCTCGCGGGTGATGGCCGATCAGGGCGCCCGGGCGGCCGACGCCAGCGGCACGGCGGTGGAGGTGGCGGGGCGGAACCGCGCCGTCATCGGGGAAGCGATCAGCCGGCTGGTCGGGCTCAACGCGTTCGTCTCGGCCAGCGTGGAGCAGGTGGCCGCGCTGGGCGCCATGACCAGCCGGATCAAGGGCTTCATCGGCACCATCCGGGAGATCGCCGATCTCACCAACCTCATCGCCCTCAACGCCGCCATCGAAGCGGCCAGGGCGGGTGCCGAAGGACGCGGCTTCGCGGTGGTGGCCGACGAGGTGCGCGACCTCGCGTCCCAGAGCCTCCAGGCGGCCGGGGAGGCCCGCGCGCTGCTCGAGGAGATCACCACCCAGGTCGAATCGGTGTCCGGCGAGATGGCCCGGGGCCGCGACGCCGTGGCGGGCGTGGAGGAGCTGAGCGCCGACGCGGCGCAGGCGCTCGACGCGATCGTCGGCACCACGGGCGAAGCCGAGAGCCACGCGCGCGCCATCGCGTCCACGGCCGCGGAGCAGCTCCGCGCCGTCGATGGACTGACCGGACAGATCCGCCGGGTCGCGGCGGGCTCGGCCCGGACGCTCACGGAGACCGAAGCGCTGGCCCGGCGGGCCACCGAGGCGGCGGCCGGGCAGGCCGACCTTGAGCGGGCGATCCACGAGCTGGGCGACGTGGCGTCCGATCTGCAGCGGCTCGCCCGCCACTTCGTGGTGGAGTCCTGAGTGGCCGCCGCGCTGGCCGAGCCGGTGTACGTCGCCCTCGGCAGCAACCTCGGCGACCGCGGCGCACATCTGGCCGCCGCGCGGACGGCGCTCGCCGCGCTCCCGGGCACCCGCGTGGTGGCCGCGTCCGCGATCGAGGAGACCGTGCCCCTCGGGGGCAAGACGCAGCCGGCCTACCTCAACCAGATGGTGCTGCTCGAGACCAGCCTCGAGCCCCGCGCCCTGCTGGAGGCGTGCCAGGCGATCGAGCACGCGCAGGGCCGGATGCGCGCCGAGCGCTGGGGCTCGCGCACGATCGACATCGACATCGTGCGGTTCGGCACCCGCCGGTTGCGGGAGCCCGACCTTATCATTCCCCATCCCGGATTGGCCGACCGCGACTTCTGGCAGCGGGAGATGGCGGAGC
>DATEJD010000238.1:0-26218 GCA_035278325.1 Gemmatimonadales bacterium
CGCGAAAGGACGCGGCGCCAACGCGCTCGACCTGCTGGGCGCGCCCACGGGCGACTTCGTGTCCTACCTCTCCACCAAGGTCACGGTGGAGAAGACCGGGGCCTGGAAAAAGCTCGCCAGCGTGGAGGGTGTGCCGCGCCAGCTTGGTCGCGGCATCGCCGAGGCCCTCCCGCTGGCGGCGGCGCAGAAAGGGATGTCGCTCGAGGAGTACCATCTCGAGGAGCACCACGGGGAAGCGCACGAGATCAACCCGCCGCGGGAGGTCGAGGCGCTCAAAGGCTGGGCCGAAGGTCAGCACCGGGAGGCCACCAAGGGCGACTACACCCGCGACCTCCCGCAGTGGGGCATGGCCATCGACCTGGCTCGATGCACCGGCTGCCAGGCGTGTGTCACCGCGTGCTACGCCGAGAACAACATCCCGACCGTCGGCGAGCAGGAGATTCTCCGCGGCCGGGAGCTCACCTGGATGCGCATCGAGCGCTACTGGGAGGGCGGGGATGACGCGGGCGCGCCGCCCGAGGCGCGGTTCGTCCCGATGCTGTGCCAGCACTGCGGCAACGCCCCGTGCGAGCCGGTCTGCCCGGTGTACGCGGCGTATCACACGGCCGACGGGCTCAACGGGCAGGTCTACAACCGCTGCGTCGGCACCCGCTACTGCGCCAACAACTGCCCGTACAAGGTGCGCTACTTCAACTGGTACAAGTACAACGAGGTGGCCTGGCCGGAGCCGCTCAACCTGCAGCTCAACCCGGACGTGACCGTCCGGGCGCGCGGGGTGATGGAGAAGTGCACCTTCTGCATCCAGCGCATCCGCGGCGCGCAGAACCAGGCCCGGCTCGAGGACCGGCCCATCCGGGACGGGGAGTTCACCACCGCGTGCGCGCAGGCCTGCCCCTCGGATGCCATCGTCTTCGGCAACGTGCGCGACCCGCAGAGCCGCGTAACCGCGATCAAGCAGGATCCCCGTGGCTACCACGTGCTCGAGGATATCAACACGCGCCCGGCGGTGACCTACCTCGCCAAGGTGCTGCATTCGGTGGAGGCCTGATCGATGGCTGCAGTCGCGTATCCGAGACCCACCGGCGGTAAGCCGGAGCTCGAGATCACCCAGACCCACGCCGAGGTCACCCGCGACGTGGTGGCGACGCTGAGCCAGCCCAGCACCGGCTATCTCATGCTGCTGGCCGGCGCCGTGAGCCTGTTCCTGATCGGGCTGCTCACCTTCCTCATCCTGGTCAAGGATGGCCTGGGCCACGCCGGCTACACCCCGCCGGTGTTCTGGAGCGTCTACATCACGACCTTCGTGTTCTGGATCGGCATCGGGCACGCGGGGACGCTGATCTCCGCGATCCTGTTCCTGTTCCGGAGCCCCTGGCGCACGGCGGTGTACCGCTCCACCGAGGCGATGACCGTGTTCGCGGTCATGACGGCCGCGCTGTTTCCGATCATCCACATCGGCCGGCAGTGGATCTTCTACTGGCTGCTACCGTACCCGAACCAGCGCTGGCTGTGGCCCAACTTCAAGTCGCCGCTTCTGTGGGACGTGTTCGCGATCTCGACCTACTTCACGGTGTCCGCGACGTTCCTGGTAGTCGGGCTGGTGCCCGACATCGCGGCGGTGCGCGACAAGGTCACCGGATGGCGGAAGACCGTCTACGGCCTGACCTCGGTGGGGTGGACCGGGACCGACAACCAGTGGCGCCACTACTCGCGGGCGTACCTCTATCTGGCCGCGCTGGCCACCCCGCTGGTGCTCTCGGTCCACTCGGTGGTGAGCTGGGACTTCGCCTCGTCCATCGTCCCCGGCTGGCACGGCACCATCTTCGCGCCTTACTTCGTCGCCGGCGCCATCTACTCGGGCCTCGGCATGGTGATCACGCTGATCATTCCGCTCCGGCGGGCGCTCCGGATCGAGCACATGATCACGGATTACCATTTCGACAACCTGGCCAAGCTCACCCTGCTGACCGGCTCGATCCTGTTCTACGCCTACGCCATGGAGTACTTCGTCGCCTGGTACAGCGGCAGCCCGTTCGAGCAGACCACCTTCTGGCGGCGGCCGTTCGGCCCGATGTGGTGGGCCGGATGGAGCATGATCATCTGCAACGCGTTCGTGTCGCAGCTGCTGTGGTTCCGGAAGATCCGCACCAACCTGGCGGCGCTGTTCACGATCTCGATCTTCATCAATCTGGGGATGTGGTTCGAGCGCTACGTCATCATCGCCTCGTCGCTCAGCAACGACTACATGCCGTGGGCCTGGTCCACGCCGGCCGTCACCTGGGCCGACTGGGGCATCCTGCTCGGCTCGTTCGGCTGGTTCTCGATGTGGTTCCTGCTCTTCGCCAAGAGCTTCCCGATCGTGGCCATCCAGGAAATCAAGGAGATGATCCCGATGCCGCGGAAGCGCGGGGGAGGGCACCACTGATGCCCGCGCTCAAGCGGATCCGTCGCACACCGGGCGTGCTCGCCTCCTTCATCCATGTGGACGCGGCGGTAGAGGCCATCAGGGCGCTCCGGGCCAGGGGGCACCGCGACCTGGTGGTGTATTCGGCGGCGCCGAACCACGAGATCGAGGAGGCCCTCGATCACTCGGTGAGCCCGGTGCGGCTGTTCACCCTCATCGGCGGCCTCACCGGCTGCGCGGCCGGCTTCGGAATGACCATCTGGATGTCGCTCGACTGGCCGGTCCTGGTCGGCGGCAAGACCATCGCCTCGATTCCGCCGTACGTGGTCATCGCGTTCGAGCTGACCATCCTGCTCGGCGCGCTCAGCACGGTGGCGGCCATGATCCTGTTCAGCGTCCTGATGGACAAGAAGGGGGTCGCCTACGACCCGCGCTTCAGCGACGACCTGATCGGCATCTTCGTGCCGGTCAAGGCCGAGCAGCAGGGTGGGATCGAGCACCTGCTGCGCGCGGCCGGGGCCCTGGAGGTGCGCCATGAAGCCGCGTAGCACCGCCTGGCTGGTGGCGCTCACGCTCCTGTGCGGCGGGTGCGACTTCTGGTACAACCGGGTCCCGTCGCCCGACGATCTCTGGCACGTGATCCCGTGGTTCGACCACATGATCAAGTCGAAGTACATCCATCCGTACCAGACCGCCGCGGTGCCGCGGTACACTCCGCCGGGCATCGTTCCCGTCACCGGAGGCGAGCCGGACTGGTCGGGCGAGTGGACCACGGGCAAGACCACCACGGCGAACGCCCTCAAGAACCCGTACGCCGCCGGCGCCGGCGACAGCACCAAGGCGGCGCCTCCGGGCCCCGAGGTCGCCGTGATCGCGCGGGACGTCGACGCGGCGGGCGACACCCTGTTCCAGACCTACTGTTCGGTGTGCCACGGCATCGCCGGCGACGCGAAGGGGCCGGTCTCGTCCCGGATCGGCGCGCCGTCGCTCCTGACCGGCCGGGCGCGCGCCTACTCCGACGGCTACATCTACAGCATCATCCGCTACGGACGCGGCGTGATGCCGCGCTACGGGGACAAGGTGTACCTGCCCAGCGACCGGTGGGCCATCGTCAATCACGTGCGCAAGCTCCAGGGGCAGACCCCCCTCGCGCCCGAGCCGGCCAACGCTGCCGTCGGCATTCCGCCCGCGCCCAGCGCCACCGGATCGACCGGAGAGAGACCCCGATGAGCCCGACGCTGCGCGACCGGCTGGTCCAACGCTCGCTGGCCGGCCGCTACGACCTGTTCCTCGGCCTCGGCGGCGGCCTGGCCGTGCTGGGCCTCATCTTCATCGTGATGGCCGCCGGCGCGGGGCAGGGAGTCCGCGTCTGGCAGCTGGTGCACGTGAACTGGCTCTACTTCACCAGCCTCTCCGCGGGCAGCGTGGCGTTCGTGGCGGTCCAGAAGATCACCAACGCGAAGTGGTCGGGGATGATCATCCGGTTCGCCTCGGCGTCGGTCGCGTTCCTCCCGGTGTCCCTGGTGGCACTGATCCTGATCTTCACGGCGGGCTACACCGCGGTGTTCGGCCCCATGAACGCCGCGCTGCCCGGCCTGCAGCACGGCAAGGCGATCTGGCTGTCGCACGGATTCATGTTCGCCCGCCTCCTGATCGGCCTGGGCTTCATGTCGATCCTGGGCTGGTGGCTCATCCGGGCCGATATGGTGCCGGACCTGCTGGCCGTGCGGGCCGCCGTCCCGGGCAACCGCCGCGACCTGTACGATCGGATGAGCCGGGACTTCGACGGGAGCGACGAGGCCAAGCTCGCTCAGCAGGAGCGGATCGCGCGGCTGGCGCCGGGCTTCGCGGTCACCTACTCGATCGTCATGACCCTGATCGCGTTCGACTGCATCATGGCGCTGCAGCCCCACTGGTTCTCCAACCTGCTGGGCGCCTTCTTCTTCATGGGGGCGTTTCTGGCCGCCCACATGCTGCTCGCGCTGATGATGATCTACGGTGCCTCGCACCTGGGCGTGAACGATCTCGTCTCCCCCAAGCAGCGCCACGACCTCGGCAAGCTCTGCTTCGGCTTCACCGTGTTCTGGACCTACCTCATGTGGGCCCAGTTCCTGGTCATCTGGTACGGGAACCTGCCGGAGGAGACGGGCTTCGTGTTCACCCGACTCTGGGGTCACTGGCTGCCCATCGGCAAGCTGGTCCTGATCGGCATGTTCATCGTGCCGTTCTTCGGGCTGCTCGGCGTGGCACCCAAGAAGGTGCGGGTGACGCTGGCGTTCTTCGCCAGCATCAGCCTGATCTCGCTCTGGCTCGAGCGCTACCTGCTGGTGATGCCCTCCATCACGCCGCTGCCCGGCCCGGTCATCGGCCTGCCGGAGACCGGTCCGACGATGCTGTTCGCGGGGCTCTACCTCGTGACCTACGCGCTGTTCGCGCGGACCTTCCCCATGATCTCGCCGCGCCTGGCCGAGATCACGCTCGACCGCGAGCGCGGCCACGTCAGCGCGCACGTGGCGGCGGAGTTCGACCACGAGGAGAGCGCGCGGGATTACGTGCCGCTGGATTCGGTCGAGCGCCGGGGCAGGCCGAGGTAGGGGAAGGCAGGGCGGGCGGGCTCGATACCGTGTCGTCCTGAGCCGGAGTCACCCTGAGCGAAGCGAAGGGGGCATGCGTCTGGGCATGCCCCCTTCACTGCGTTCAGGGTGACAGGCGCGCACGCGCGCCCGTCACTTACTCCGCATCTCGGCGTTGAGCCGGCGGATCATCGCGCGGAGGCTGTCGGCGGGCAGGTCGGCCGTGATGGCGAGCATGCGATCGCCAACCTGCATGGCCATGGCATGGCTGCCATCGGCGGGCAGCCGGGTCGAGTCGCCGGGGAGGAACAGCGAGTCGACGTCAGTCATGGCGCGACGGGACAGGAGCTGGGAGACATCGGTGGCCGGTCCCTCGATGGTGCGGATCACCTGGCCCGAGGCGAGCTGTTGCGCCACCACGGTTACAGGGCGCGAGCTCTGCTCGCCGCTCTGAACCTGCACCCGCACGACCGGCAGCCCGTCGATGTGCGGCAGCCGCTCGCCCGCCTCGGCCTTGGCTCCGTCCCACGACATGGTGCGCCACATCCCCTCCAGGTCGTCCTGGCGGCCGGCGGGCTCGAGACGGGTAAGCTCGAGCGTGGGTGTGGGTGAGAGCACGCTCAGGGTCGCCTCGCGCGCGGCGCGGGCGGAATCGCGCGACGGCGCGACCACGTCGTCGCGAGGCGGCGCGACGCCGTCCTCGTGTGACGGCGTCGAGGTGTCATGATGTGACGGCGTGAGCCCGTCGCGCGAGCGCGGGGCGTGCTTGATGATCCGCGGCTGCCGGGCCGGAACGGCGCGCGCCGTCTCCCCCGATGTGACCGGCACCGCGCCGGGCGACCGAGCCGCCGGTTCCTGGCTTGCCACCGCGGCAGGCGCGCTGTCGGTGGTCCTCGCGACGGCAGGCGCGCGGTGGTCGGCGTGCGACCGGACCAGCGAGCTGGCGCTCCAGCCCAGACCCAGCGCGAGCACCAGACTGGCCACCCAGGCCACGACATGCAGGCGCCGGCGCCGCTCAGACTCGACCTCGGCCGCCTGGCGGCGCAGGCGCTCGAAGGCGGGTGGAATCGACGGCGGAGGGGCGAGGCGAGACAGCAGCGCCGTGGTCCGGTCCCGCAGGGCGGCGATGCCGTCGCGCGTCGCGCGGCAGGACGGGCAGTCGGCGAGATGGCTTTCGATCTCGACGCACTGCGTCCGGCTCAGCGCCTGGTCCAGATAGGCGTGCAGCTCGTCCTCAGGAATGTGCCGCATCGGTCCCCGTTCGAGTCTGCTGGCGATCGTGCGCATCGACCAGACGGCGCCGCGCCCGCGCCAGGGTGGTGCCTACGGCGCCGACGGCCAGGCCGGTCTGAGCCGCGATCTCGGGATAGCTCAATCCCGCGTCCCACAACAACAGAATCTCCCGATCCCGCGGCGTGAGCGTGTTGAGCGCCTCCTGTACCGACGCCATCTGCTCGTCGCGCTCCACCGTGTCGTCGGCCGCCGGCGTGATGGCCGGCTGCGCGATGGGATCGCCTTTGAGCAGCGTCAAGTGCCGCTTTCGCCGCATGGCCGCGCGCGCCTCGTCTCGTGCCAGGTTTGCCGCCACCGCGAAGACCCACGCCCGCGGCTTATCGGGACGGTGGGACAGGGCCCGAACGAACACCTCCTGAGCCAGGTCTTCGGCTCGCTCCGCGTCCCAGACCTTGCGGTACAGGAAGCGGACCACTGCAGTGTAGGTACTCTGGTAGAGCTGTTCGAGGTCGTCAGTCACCGACCCTCCAGAGGTGTCCAACGGGCGGCGGCCTCCGGGGAACACCGGGAGGCCGGAATCGCCAGAGAGGACGGCCAACCCCTCAATCCTTGCACACTTGCGCCTCAGGCCCTGGCCCGGGAGCGGCGCCGCGGCCCGAAGACACAGCCGGGGTGAAGGCCCCGATTCTTGGGCGGCCATTCGAAGCACAGATCGGGCTTGGCCGTGCGCCCGTCAGGCCGATGCCGCCCATGGAGGCTGCACGACACCCCGTCGGTCTGCAGGTACCCGCAGGCCGAGATCATCTCGACCTCCAGCGAGTAGTCGCCGGCCCGCTCGATCTTACAGAGGTACGGCGATCGCCGGGACCGCACCAGGGCTTCCAGGCGGTGCTGCGCCCGGGTGCACATGATCTCGATCTGGAGGTCGCGGCAGCAGGCGGCTTTACGGGTGTGGTCGGCGGTGCGGCATGGGGCGGTGGCGCAGGGGTTGTCGCCGGATGCGCTGTCCAGCACGGGAAGCGATCGCGGCGGGTGGGGAAGCACCTCGATGGCGTTGGTGCACTCCGAGACCACCACGAACCGGTCGCCGCCCAGCTGAAGCGGCTGCGGCTCGCGGCGCGCTCCCCTGGGTGCACGCCCCGAGAATCCGTGCGCTCGACATCGCGCCGTGCCGCCCTCCTGGTGCAGATAGCGACATGGGACGTGCAGCACAGCCTCCACGTAGAGGTCGCCTTCACCTTCCCACAGCTCGAGGAAGTCGATCTGCTGGGTGTGACCCAACAGCCAGGTGGCTTCATGATCGAGCGACTCGGGACCCTCCTCGAGCTCGCCGATGCGCAGCGTGACTCGAAGGCTGCGGCACTGCGTACCGAGATTGCTGCAGGGAGGAACGCGAGGAACCGACGACGAACGGCGCGAGCTGGCGATAGTGGACGTTGCCATGGGGACTAACCTAACGGAGCCCGCGACGGCTCGAATCGCCTCTTCCGTTCGGCGGGCGCCCGAGTATTATTGGGGTCTTGTGAAAGGGTTCACAAGGTCGGACAACTTCCCAGTTTCGGAGGCACGAGCGGCGATGCGTGTGACATCCATGGTGGCGGGGCTGGCCCTCCTGCTGGCAGCCTGTGGTGGCGAGAAGAAGGCCGCGAACGAGAGCACCACCGCGGCCCCGGAGCAGCCGGCGGGAGCACCCGCGGCGGCGCCCGCCGCCGGCGGCGGCACGAACCACGATGTGAACATGGAGCTGGACGGCAGCAACTACAAGTTCAGCCCGTCCGAGCTGACCATCAAGGCGGGCGACCAGGTGACGTTCCATAACAAGAGCGGCGGTCCTCACAACGTCTCGTTCTGGGCCGACAGCATACCGGCCGGAGCCGCGGACAAGCTCAAGGCGGCCATGCCGGATCAGATGGCGCCGCTCGAGGGCCCGCTGCTCACCGAGCAGGACGGTACCTACAAGATCAGCTTCGCGGGCGCGCCGACTGGCGACTACAAGTTCTACTGCCTGCCACATCTTGCCCTCGGCATGCACGGCAAGATCACGGTGCAGTAACTCCAGCAGGCTGGATGTAGAAAGGGGACCCGATCGGGTCCCCTTTTTTCATGCGGCCTCGACCCTCACGCCGCGCGCCAGCGGCTCACCGCCAGAGTGACTACGGCACCCACGACCAGCCCCGCCAGCGCATCGACGGCGTAGTGCATCTGGCAATAGATCACGCCCACCGTGAGCAGGACGGTCGGAACGAGCAGCACCGCGCCGAGCCGCCGCGAGCCCATGGCGGCGGCGAGCGCCGCGGCCACCGAGGCCGCCACGTGCGAGCTGGGGAACGCTGCTCCGTAGGAGCTGCCCTCGGCCAGAGTGTCGTAGACCAGCCGCGCCGCGGGGTTCGCGACGAACCACCCGGCGGGCCGCGGGAACACATAGTACGGCCCGGCCACCGGAAAGAAGATGAATACCAGGTAGCACAGGACGAACGTGGTGATGACCGCCAGCACGAACCGACGCACCGCCGTCACGTCCCCACGCCAGAGGAAGTACATGGCGGGGATGGAAACGATGAAGTAGTACGAGAAGTAGGCGCCGTGCAGCACGGTGGACCAGAACGCGCTGGGCGCCGCCTGCCACCATTCGCGGCTTACCTGCACACCGAACAGCGCCACCTCCCACTGCTGGACCAGGTCGTCGTGGACCTGCACGACGCCGCGGTTCAAGACGTCGAGCTGTCCGTACAGGCCGACCAGGAGCAGGAGCGGATAGATCTCGCGGAGTGCGCGACCGATCCGGCCGAGGCCCGGGCGTGTCAACAGCGTGATGAGGAGCGCGGCGAAGCCGTTCGCCACGACCAGCCACCAGCAGCCCGGCTGCGACGGCGCGCGGTGGACCGCGACCGCGGTCGCGATGGCCAGGTAGGCCAGCAGCACCACGTCCACCGGCAGCAACCCCGCCTGACGGGGCGTCGGCGCGTGGACCGACGCGCTGGGCCGGACCGCTACAGCCACCCTGCCGTCCGATACCACCGATAGGTGTCCTCCAGGCCGGACCGGAGGTCGTGCGTCGCCTGCCAGCCGGTGTCGCGCATCAGCGGGGTGGGGTCGCCAGTCCAGGCGGGCTGGAAGAACTCGTTCGCCTTGTCCGCCGTGAGGATCGTTGTGTGTCCCGTGAGCCGGGCGGCGGCCTCGGTCAGCATGAGCACGCCTCGCCCGATGGTGGCCGGCACCGGTATGACCGTCGGCGAGCGTCCCATGGCGCGGCCCACCGCCCGCGCCATCTCCGCGCCGGTGAAGACCTCGGGATGGCAGGCGTAGTAGGTCCGGCCGGCGGCGGCGGGCGTGGTTCCCGCGGCGATCAGGGCTCCAGCGAGATCGCCGCCGTGCACCGCCGAGAGTTCCTGCGACCCATCGCCCAGCACCGGCGCCACGCCGAGGCGCGCGAGCCGGAATACCTTGAGCACCTCCTGGTCGCGGGGGCCGTACACCATCGGGGGGCGAACGATAGTCCAGGGGAAGGCGGCGGCGGTCACGGCCTGCTCGGCGGCGAGCTTGCTCCGGCCGTAGGCGGTCACCGGACGGGGCGCCTCGTCCCCGCGCAGTGGCCGACCCTTGATGGTCGGCCCCGCGGCGGCCATGGACGAGACGAACACCAGGCGCCCGGTGCCGACGCGACCGGCCACCTCGACGAGATTGCGGGTGCCGTCGCGGTTCGCGACCATGAAGTCGGCCTCGCTCCGAGCCGCCACGACGCCGGCCACATGATACACGACGTCCTGTCCCTGGATCGCCTGCTCGAGCGCCGATCGATCGTGCAGGTCACCCGGCACTACCCGGACGCCGAGCGGGCTCAAGGCCGCCGCCTTGCTCGCGGAGCGTGCCAGAATGGTCACCTCGTCGCCGCGGCGCCGCAGGGCCTCGGCGAGATGGCTGCCGACGAACCCCGTGGCACCGGTCACCAGCACCTTCATATCGGTCGGTCGTAGAGTCGGTAGGTCTTGTAGACCGTAAAGGTCATCTTCTCGAGCCCGGCATTCATGGCGGGATTGTCCTCCAGGATCCAGCCGGCCTCGCCCCAGTAGATCCCGCGCTCGCCCGACTTGGTCCAGATCCAGTGGTAGAGCATCGCGTCCACGCCCTTGCCGCGGAATTCCGGCAAGACGCCGAGCAGGAGGATGCGGGCGCGACGGATCTTCCTGGTCTTGAGCGCCCAGAGCAGCTTGAGGACCACCGGAAACATCCGGCCCGATCGGTTGCCCCGGAACACCACGTTGAGGTCGGGCAGGGCGATGCCGAAGCCGATGATCTTGCCGTCCATCACCGCCATCGGCACCAGCTCGGGAATGACGACGGGCTTGAACTGCTCGGCCAGATGGTCGATCTCGTGCTCGGTCATCGGCACGAAGCCCCAGTTCTTTTCCCAGCCCTCGTTGTAGAGCTCTTTGATCCGCTCGACCTCGCGCTCGAAGTTCTTCATGTCGATCGGCCGCAGGGTGACACCCATGCGCTGGCGGATCAGCTCGGTGCCGCGGGCCAGCCGCTCGGGCACCGGCTTGTAGTGCTCCGGGTGGCCGCCCTGGTACACCAGCAGGTCCTTGGCCTTGGCGAACCCCGCCCGCTCGAGCAGCGTCACGTAGTAGCGCGGGTTGTGCGGCATCATGAGGGTCGGCGGGGTGTCGAAGCCGTCCACCAGCAGGCCGCACTCATCGTTCACCGAGAACGACGCCGGACCGCGCAGCACGTCGTGCCCCTTGCTGCGGCACCACTGGGCGGCCGCGTCCAGCAGGGCGTTCGCCACCGCCTGATCGTCCGGGCTCTCGAAGAAGCCGAAGAACCCCACCTTGTCCTCGTGGGTCTCGTTGTGCAGGCGGTTGCTGATGGCGGCGATCCGACCCACCACCTCGTCCCCGCGCTCGGCCAGGAAGTACTCCGCCTCGGCGTGCTCGAAGAAGGGGTTCTTCTGGCGGTCGAGGAGGAGAGCCACGTCCCGACGCAACGGCGGGACCCAGAGCGGGTCCCGCGCGTGCAGCCGATAAGGCAGGTCGATGAAGCGGTCGATGTCGCTCCGCTCGCGCGCCGCGCGGACGCGCAGCGGCGCGGTCAGATGACCCCCAGGTCCCGTCCGATCCGCGCGAACTGCTCGAGCGCGAAGTCGATCTGCTCGAAGGTGTGGGTCGCCATCAGGCTGGTGCGGAGCCGGCACTGGGTGGGCGGCACGGCCGGTGGCGCCACCGGGTTGGTGAACACCCCGGCGTCGAACAGGCGGCGCCACATGAGGAACGTCTTGTCCAGCGGGCCGATGAGGACCGGGACGATCGGCGTCTCGGTGGGCCCGATGTCGAAGCCCAGGCTCCGGAAGCCTTCCTGGAGGCGGCGGGTGTTGGCCCAGAGCTGATCGCGCCGCCACGGCTCGTTCTGGAGCACCTGCAGCGCGGCGAGCACGCCGGCGGTGTTCGACGGCGGCAGGGAGGCCGTGAAGATGAGCGGGCGGCTGTGATGCTTGAGGTAGTGAATGACGCTTTCGCTGGATGCGACGAAGCCGCCGATAGAGGCCAGCGACTTCGAGAACGTCCCGGCGATGATGTCCACCTCGTCCACCATGCCGAAGTGGGCCGCGGTGCCGTCGCCATTGGGGCCCAGGACGCCGAGTGCGTGCGCGTCGTCCAGCGCGAGAGCGGCGCCGTACTTCCGCCCGATCCGGACCAGGTTGGGCACGTCGGCGATGTTGCCTTCCATCGAATACACGCCATCGACCACGATCATCGACCCACGGCCCGAGCCGTTGCGCTCCATGCGACGCTCGAGGTTGGCCAGGTCGCCGTGGTTGAACCGCTCGGTCTCACCATAGGACATCTTCGCGCCGTCGACGATGGACGCGTGGTCGAGCTTGTCGAGGTAGACCACCTCGCCCCGGCCGACCAGCCCGGAGATGAGCCCCAGGTTGGCGGTATAGCCGGTGGAAAAGACCAGGCACGCCTCTTTACCCAGGAACTCGGCCAGGGCGCGCTCGAGCTGCTCGTGCAGGTCGAGCGTGCCGTTCAGGAACCGGCTGCCCGTGCATCCCGAACCGTACCGGCTCAGGGCTCGGCTGGCGGCTTCCAGGACCTTGGGGTGATGGGTAAGGCCCAGGTAATTGTTCGACCCCAGCATGATCCGCTTCTGTCCGTCGATGACGACGACGGTGTCCTCCGATTCGGAAATCGGATTGAAGTACGGATACAGGCCAACCGCCTGGAACTCCCGTGCTTTGGTGAACTGGCGGCATTTATCGAACAACGCGACCTGTTGAAGCTCTTGAGTATCCACGGCGCCTCGGCCAGGTAAGGAGGTGAGGAGGGGGCCTCACATCGCCTTGTAACAGAATGGTTTAAACTAGCAACCGGCAGGGGGTGACACAAGTTGCAGGCGGGCGGCTGGCCGGCCTGTCCTCCGGTGCCAAGCACGGGACGACCCGCAAGCCTCGCGCCGCCCCGACGGGTTTCCTTGACTTCGGCGTTGGAAGCTCTGAGGTTATCGCCATGACCACCCGCCGCTCCTTCCTCAAGAGTGCCGCGCTGGCCGGCGCCGGCCTGCTCGGCTCGGGGGCCTGGTCCGGGGCTCAGCGCCTGCTGGCGGCGCCGATCCTCGACCCGGGCGACCCCGAGGTGCCGAACGAGGAGGTCGCCAGGATCCTCAAGGACCTGTTCGGGGACCGCCCGATCCGGCGGGGCCAGCTGTCGCTGGACATGCCGGCGGTGGCCGAGGATGGACGCATCGTGCCGGTGATCATCGAGAGCCCCCTCCCGATGAAGCCGGACAACTACGTCAAAGCGGTCCACCTCATTGTCGACCACAATCCCGACCCGCATCTGGCCGCGTATCATCTGAGCCCGGCGATCGGCTCGGTCGCCCTCCAGACCCGGATCAAGATGAAGCGGACCACCTGGGTGCGGGCGATCCTCGAGACCTCGACCGGCGACGTGTGGGCCGACTATGCCCACGTCATCGTCTCGCTCAACGGGTGCGGCTGATGGCCATCGGCGACGCTCGCATCCGCATTCCCGACCGCATCGCCCGCGGCGACGTCATCACGGTGAACGCCATCATCGTGCACCCGATGGACACGGGCTTCTTCCGCACCGCCGAAGGGCAGCCGATCCCCGCCTACTTCATCAAGGACGTGGTGATCACCTACGGCGACGAACAGGCCGCCCGCTTCGAGTGGACCTCGGGCGTGAGCAAGGACCCGATCGTGAGCTTCAGCCTTGCCGCGGACAAGGAGGCGCCGCTCACCATGGTGTGGAGCGACAACAAGGGCGGTGTCTACCGTCAGTCGGTCAACATCCGCTTCGCCGCCGCGTAGCGCCCGGGCCGGGCGTATTCGCGCCGCGCCGTGATCCTTTTCCCCCTCCTCGCTCTCCTCCCGTCCCTGGCCGCCTCGACCGCGGGCGACTCGCTGCCGCCGCCGTTCGTGGCGCGTCGCTTGGCCCAGGGCGTGTACGCAGTGCTCGGTGATACCGGCAAAGGCTCCGAGGGCCGGCCCAACGCCGGATTCATCGTCACCTCCGACGGCGTGGTCGTGGTGGATGCGCTGGCCTCGCCCAGGGAAGGGGAGCAGCTGCTCCGGACCATCCGTGGGGTCACCCGGCAGCCGATCCGCTGGCTGGTACTCACTCATCACCATCCGGACCATACTTTTGGAGCGGTGGTCTTTCGGCGCGCCGGGGCGCGAGTCATCGCCCATCCCGACGCCCGAACCTTGGCGAGCGAAGGCGGCCCTGACGCGTTGGTGGCGGACTGGGTGCGGGTCGTCGGTCTGGATGCGATGCGCGGGTTCCAGTTCGCCGACTCGGCGGACCGGCCGGTGACGGCGAGCGACACGCTCATCCTGGGTGGGCGGACGATCGTGATCACCCACCCTGGTGCCGGTCACACTCCCGGCGATCTCATGGTCTGGCTCCCCAAGGAGCGGGTCCTGTTCGCGGGTGACCTCCTGGTGGAGGACGGGGTGACCATGGTGGTGGACGGGAGCGCGGCCGCGCTCCGCCGGTGCCTGGACGCGATCGACAGCCTGCGGCCCGCCGTCGCGGTCCCGGGGCACGGCGCGATACCGCGGCGGCCCGGGGCCCTGGTGGCCCGGACCCGGAGCTACATCACGGACCTCGAGCGCGACATGCGGGCGGCCGTGGAGCACGGGGTGCCCATGCAGCAAGCACTCGCGGCGCTGCCGCCGCCGGATCAGGATCGGCCGGTGTCGCTCAACTCCCGGCGCCGCCGTAATGCGGCGCGGGTGTACGTCGAGGAGGAACACGCGTACATGGGTCTCTCGGATTCGGTGCCATGAGGGGGCAGCGGGCCTGGGCTGTGGCGATGTGCGCGGTCGTGGCGTGCTCCAAGGCGACGAGTGCCCCGCCCGGGGACGGGGCTGCGCCCGCCTCGACCTCGTTCCCTCGGCTGGTCTCCACCGACGAGCTCGCCCGCTGGCAGGCGCAGCGCCGCGTGGTGGTGCTCGACGTGCGCACCGACGTGTTCACCTATCTCAAGGGTCATCTTCCGGGCGCGGAGTACCTCAACACCGAGACCGTGCGCGCGAGCGAAGGCGGGATTCCCACCCGGCTCCTCTCGGCCGGCGCGTACCGCGAGCTATTCGGACGCTTGGGTATCGGGCTTGATCAGCCGGTGGTCGTTTACAGCGCCGGGGAGACCCACAATATCGACGCCACCTTCGTCGCCTGGCTGTTGGCGGGCTTCGGCCACCCGCAGGTGTACGTGCTGGACGGTGGGTTCTTCAAGTGGCAGCTCGAGCAGCGGCCGGTGGTGCAGCCGTATCCCCGTTTGCCGCCCACCAGCTTCCCCGACCGGCCGTTCCGGCCCGAGTCGGCCTCCTTGGCGGACGTCCAGGCGGCGATGCGGAATGGCGGACTCCTGGTGGATGCCCGGCCGCCCGACCAATACGCGGGAGAGGCAGGGTCGCAGATGCGACACGGCCACATTCCGGGCGCCATCAACCACTACTGGCAGGACGATCTGACCCAGGAGGGCTTCGGCCACGTCTGGAAGCCCCTGGCCGAGCTGCGCCGGGCCTACGCGGCCCAGGGCATCGTCCCCGAGCGCGATATCATCGCCTACTGCAACAGCGCCACGGAGGCGAGCCACGTCTACTTCACACTGCGGTACCTGCTGGGGTACCCGCGGGTTCGGATCTATGTGGGGTCGTGGACGGAGTGGGCGGAGGATGCGTCGTTGCCGGTGGCGGTGGGGGGCCGATAGGGCGATAGGACGATAGGGCGGCGAAAGGCGTGGGTGCCTCATCCCGAGCGCAGCGAGGGACCTTCTTAACGGTTTCCGGTAACCCGTAGAGAAGGTCCCTCGCTGCGCTCGGGATGAGGAAAAGGGCGGCCCGCCTACGGGCCGCCCCTATCGCCCTATCGCCTTATCGCCCTATCGCCTTCAATCACTTCATCGCTATCCCGCTCCTCAGCTGCCCCGGTCGCCAAATCTTGCCGCCCCGCATGACCCACTCGACGGCTTCGAGGTTGTCGACGCTCTGCAGCGGGTTCTTGCTCAACAGCACGAGGTCGGCATAGTGACCTGCGGCGATGGTGCCGACCTGGCGGCCGGGCGCGCCGCCGATGGCGCGCGCGGCATCGCGGGTGGCCGCGAGCAGCGCCGCGGTGGGTGAGAGGCCGATCGAGTCCACGTAGAGACGCATCTCGTCGAGCAGGGACGCGCGGTCGCCAACGGGACCGTAGGCGACGTGGTCGGTGCCGGCGCTGATGCGCACCCCGCGCTTCACGGCCTGCCGGGTCACCTCCATCCCGAAGGCCGCGGCGGCGCGCACGTAGTCCTCCTGGATCGACGGCACGTGGCGCATGCGGGCATCGTAGGTGGCGACGCTGTGCCGGGTCGCGTCGAGCGTGGGCTCGAACATCACGCCGTGCGCCGCCATCGAGTCGAGTGTGGCCAGGATACGGGGATCGTCGGCCGACCGGGCGGTCGCGATCCGCGCGGTGGTCGACTGCAGCGCGCCGTCGGCCACCAGGGTGTCCCGCTCCTCCGGCGTGAGCAGCTCGCCCACCATCCCGGCCGCGTGCACCACGCCGTCCATGCCTGCCCGGGTCTGCTCGCCGACGTTGGCGGGCTGAGGCCAGGCATGACCCCACACCGGCATGCCCGCGCGGTGGGCCGCGTCGGTAAGGCGGCGGATGCTCACGCTATCGAGCTGGGCGTACAGCTTGATGCCCATCGCGCCCGCGCGGCGCGCCTGGGCGATGACCGAGTCGGGCTCGTCGCCCCGGTCGAACATGATCGGCGACCAGCCGAGCCACTGCATCGTGAGCGCGGGCGCCTGGCGAATCTCCACGCCCCGCTCGGTCCTGACCTGCCGCATGGCCGGATAGAAGAATCGGCGGCCCGCCACGAGCTGCATGGCGTACACCCGGGGCGTCGCTTCGAAGCCCGAGACGCGCGTGAGCAGCGCCGAGGGGCTGTTCCCCATGTCTCGCACGGTCGTGATGCCCTGGGCCAGGAGGTCCCGCAGGTCGAGCCCGAGGTCCTCGCCCGCACTCCCGTTCTGCAGGAAGAGCAGGTGCACGTGGCTGTCGATCAGGCCCGGGATGAGGTACTGGCCCTGCGCGTCGATGACCCGCGCCCCCTGCGGAACGGCGCACTCACCGGCCGCGCCGGCGCAGAAGATCCGGTCGCCGCGGACCACGGTGACGGCGTTCGCGACCGGTGCGCCGCCGGTCCCATCCCACAGGGTGGCGCCGACGATGGCGGTCGAAGGATTGACGGGTGGGGGGGCAACCAGCTTTGCGGGGGGCGCACCACAGGCGGCGACCGCGAGGGCGGCGAGGCCGACAAGGGCGGGGAACGCGAAGGGCCTCATGGCAACCTGCTCCATCTTGTCCGGACACAGGATGCCGACCCACGGCACCCGCAACCTGCCCGATGACTGTACAAGATGCGATCGGATGGCTGGTCGGATCGGTGATATAGAAGCAGTAGCACGTCGTGACGCCGGCCACCAGTGCAAAACGGCGCAAGGGGCATGCCCGGTTCCCCGGAGTGCGTAGTCATCCGGTTGCGGCCGTGTCGGTTGCTCTCTAGAGTTACCCCCGTGACCACCTCCCAGATTCACCGCCCGCGGCGCCGGCGGCGCACCGACGCCATGCGGCGGCTCGTGCGCGAGCACCAGCTCGAAGCCGCCGACTTGATCCAGCCCATCTTCGTCGTCCACGGTTCCGGGATCGAGCGGGAAATCGGCTCGATGCCCGGGGTCCACCACCTGTCGGTCGACGAGTCGCTCGATCGGGAGGTGGACCGCATCCGGGCGCTGGGAATCCCGGCGGTGCTGCTGTTCGGTCTCCCGGCGGCGAAGGACGAGATCGGCAGTGAAAATTTCGCGGACAACGGCATCGTCCAGCAGGCCCTCCGGCGGGTCCGGGCGCGTCATTCCGACCTCCTGCTGCTCACCGATGTGTGCTGCTGCGAGTACACCAGCCATGGACACTGTGGGGTACTTCGCGACGGCGTCGTGGACAACGATGCCACACTGGAGATTCTCGGCCGTGTCGCCGTGACACATGCGGCCGCCGGCGCGGATATCGTCGCGCCGAGCGGGATGATGGACGGGATGGTGCGGGCCATCCGAGGCGCGCTCGACGTCGCGGGGCACGCCGACGTGGGCATCCTGAGCTACGCGGTCAAGTACGCCAGCGCCTTCTATGGGCCGTTTCGCGAGGCGGCTGACAGTGCCCCCGCCTTCGGCGACCGGCGGCAGTACCAGATGGACCCCGCCAATGTCCGGGAGGCGCTCATCGAGGCCGAGCTGGACGAGGCCGAAGGCGCCGATCTGCTCATGGTGAAGCCGGCCCTCGCCTACCTCGACGTCGTGCGCGCGGTGCGGGAACGGACGGCGCTGCCGCTGGTGGCCTACAACGTGAGCGGCGAGTACTCGATGGTGAAGGCCGCGGCCCGGCTGGGATGGATCGACGAGCGGCGCGTGGTCCTCGAGACCATGCTCGGCATGCGCCGGGCGGGGGCCGACGCGATCATCTCCTACCACGCCAAGGACGCGGCCGCCTGGCTGTGCGAGGAGCCGGCCTCATGACCGAGCTCCGCGCCTCGCGGATCACAGCCGCGTCGGAGCGGCTCTTCGCGGCCGCCCAGCGCGTGCTGCCCGGCGGGGTCAACAGCCCGGTGCGAGCGTTCCGGGGCGTGGGGGGGACGCCGAGGTTCATCGCCCGCGGCATGGGCGCCTGGCTGGAGGACGCGGACGGCAACCGATACGTCGACCTGGTGCTGTCGTGGGGGCCGTTGATCCTGGGGCATGCGCATCCCGAAGTGCTCGAGGCCGTGATCGATGCCGCCACCCGCGGCACCACGTACGGCGCCCCGACCGAGCTCGAGGTGCGGCTCGCCGAACGGGTCGTGGCCACGTTTCCCTCTATCGAGATGGTGCGGTTCGTCAGCAGCGGAACCGAGGCGGCCATGAGCGCCGTACGGCTCGCGCGAGCCGCCACTGGCCGCCGGGCGATCGTCAAGTTCGACGGCTGCTATCACGGCCACGCGGACCCGCTGCTGGCGTCGGCCGGGTCCGGGGTGGCCACCCTTGGTCTGCCGGATTCGCCCGGCGTAACCCCCGCGACGGTGGCCGACACGCTCATCGCGCCCTTCAATGATCTGGCGGCCGTGGAAGCGTTGTTCGCCGCGCGCGGGCCGGACATCGCGGCCGTGCTGATCGAGCCGGTCGCGGGGAACATGGGGGTCGTCCCGCCGGCTCCCGGGTTCCTCGCGGGGCTGCGGGAGGTAACCCGCCGGGCGGGGGCCCTGCTGGTGTTCGACGAGGTGATGACCGGCTGGCGAGTGCATCCCGTCGGGGCGCAGGTGCTGTACGAGGTCCGGCCCGATCTCACGATTCTCGGGAAGGTGGTCGGCGGCGGCTTTCCGGCCGCTGCCTATGGCGGACCCCGCACGCTGATGGAGCAGATCGCGCCGGCCGGGCCTGTGTACCAGGCGGGCACGCTGTCGGGGAATCCCGTCGCCATGGCAGCCGGCATCGCGACGCTCGAGGTGCTGTCCCGCCCGGGCGTGTGGGCCCGAGCCGAGCGCTGGGCGGCTCGCGCCGAGGCGGCGATCGTGGCGGCCGCGTCGGCCGCCGGTGTGGCCGTCACGGTCCAGCGGGTGGGCACCATGCTCACGCCGTTCTTCACGGCGGGTCCGGTGCGCGACTATGCCGACGCCAAGCGGTGCGATCGTGCCGCCTACGCCGCCTTCTTTCACGCCATGCTCGAGGCCGGGGTGTACCTGGCGCCTTCTGCGTTCGAGGCCGCGTTCACCTCCGCCGCGCACGGCGAGGCGGAGCTCGCCGCCTTCGAGGCCGCCCTGGGCTCCGCATGGGCGCGATAGCGGTCGTCGGCGGCGGGGTCGCGGGGCTGAGCGCGGCATTCCGTCTCAAGCAGCGTGGGACCCGAGTGGTGGTGTACGAGGCGGGTGACCGGGTGGGCGGCGTGGTGCGCACGGAACGGCGCGATGGATTCATCGCCGAGCTGGGGCCGAACTCGATCGCCGCCGTGTCGCCCGCGCTTCGAAAGCTGTTCACGGAGCTGGGACTCGAGGCCAGCGTGCTGCCCGCCTCGCCTTTGGCCCGCACCCGGTACATTGTCAAGAAGAAGAAGCTGCTCCCCCTGCCGACCTCGCCGCAGGATTTCCTCACCACCCGCCTGCTCTCGAACGGCGCCAAGCTCGCCATCTTCAGCGAAGCGCTGGTGGATCCGGGCGAGGGCGCGGTGGACGAAAGCGTCGCCACCTTCATCCGGCGCCGGTTCAATCAGGAAGTGCTCGACTACATCGCCAATCCCTTCGTCGCGGGCATCTACGCCGGCAATCCCGAGCAGCTCTCGGTGCGGCACGCGCTCCCGCGCCTGCACGGGATGGAGCGGACCCACGGCTCGGTCATGAAGGCGCTGGCCGGCATGATGCGGGCGAGCAGGCGCGAGGCCGAGGCTCCGGCGGGCGAGATGGGCGGCGGCATCAGCTCGTTCCGCACGGGTCTCCAGGAGCTGCCCGACGCCCTGGCCCGGGCGCTTCACGCGGAGATACGCCTGCGGTCCGCCGTGACGCAGGTGCGGGCCGGTCCCAAGGGGTGGACCGTCGGGGCCGCGTTCCAGCCCACCGAGCTGTACGACGGCGTGATCTACGCGGCGCCGGCTCACTGCGTGGACGACGTCGATCTGGCGTTCCCGGGCGGTGACCGGCTCAAGACTCTGGCGAGCATTTCCCATCCGCCCGTGGCCGTGCTCGCGCTGGGGTTTCGGCGGGAGGACGTGGCCCATCCGCTCGACGGGCTCGGCTTCCTCGTGCCCGAGGTGGAGCGGGTGCGCCACGTGCTCGGGGTCATCTTCTCCTCGTCGCTGTTTCCCGGACGGGCACCCGACGGACATGTGCTGCTCACCGCCTTCATCGGCGGCGTGCGCAATCCCGACCTGGCCAACGCCGACCTGCCGACGATCACCGCGCGGGTGGTCGACGACCTCCGCGTCCTGCTCGGCGCCTCGGGCGAGCCGACCTTCCGTGAGTTTCAGCTCTGGCCCAAGGCCATCCCGCAGTACGATCTCGCCTACGGCCGCTTCAAGGACATCATGGACGAGGCGGAGCGGCGGAATCCGGGTCTCGCGCTGGCGGGCTCGTATCGCGATGGGGTCTCGCTTGCGGAAACCATCGCCTCCGGCGAAGCGGCCGCCGAACTGGTGGCCGCCGGTGCCGCGGGCGCGGCCGAGGCGTGAGCCGGCTCCGGATCGGCACCCGCGCGAGCAAGCTCGCGCTGTGGCAGACCGAGCACGTGCGAGCCCGACTGCACGCCGCCGGTATCGAGACCGAACGCATCGAGATCAAGACCACCGGCGACCTGGTGCAGCATGTTCCGCTCGCGGAGATCGGGGGCCGCGCGCTGTTCACCCGCCAGATCGACGAGGCCATGCTGGAGGGACGCATCGACCTGGCGGTCCACTCCCTCAAGGACCTGCCGACCACCCTCCCTGAGGGCATTGCGCTGGTAGCGGTGGGCGAGCGGGAGGACCCGCGTGACGCGCTGGTGGGTCGCGGTCCGATCCGGTGGAATGACCTCCCCCGGGGAGGCGTCGTAGCCACGAGCAGCCTCCGGCGGCGGGCGCAGCTGCTGCACCTCCGGCCCGATCTCGAGGTCCGGGACGTTCGCGGCAACGTGGACACCCGGCTGTCCAAGCTGGAGGCGAGCCAGGACTGGTCCGCCATCCTGCTGGCCGCCGCCGGGCTGGTTCGATTGGGCCTCGAGGCGCGGATCGGGGAGCGGCTTTCCCCTGCCGTAATGTTGCCGGCTCCGGGGCAGGGAGCGCTGGCCGTCACCGCGCGCGCGGGAGATCACACGGCGGCGTCGGCGGTTGCCCGAGCGGTCCATCATCCGTCGACGGCGCGCGCGGTGGCCGCCGAGCGCGCCTTCCTGCGCACGCTCGAAGGCGGCTGTCAGGTGCCGGTGGCCGCGCACGCGACGCTGCGGGGCGACCGGCTCCATCTGCACGGCCGCGTGGTGTCGCTCCGGGGCGAGCGGGCAGTCGAGGGCGAGGACACCTCGGAAGTACGGGATGAGCAGGAGGCCGACGGGCTCGGCGCCCGGCTCGCGGAACGGCTGCTCGCCGAGGGGGCCTCGTCGATTCTGGCCGAAGTCCGCTCCGCCGCGGCACCCGTTGTCCCCGAGCCGTGAGCCCCGCGACCGTGGTCGTCACCTCATCGGCCGGAGCGTTCCCCGGTCTGGTCGAAGCCCTGCGAGCCATTCCGGTGACCGTCGAGGACGTTCCGCTCATGAGCTTCGCCCCACCGCTCGACTGGACCCCGGTCGATGCCGCGGCCCGAAACCTCCACCGCTACGCGGCGATCGCCTTCACGTCACCCCGCTCGGCACGGGCGTTCGTCGATCGGCTGGAGTCGCTTGGGGTGACGGTGCCGACTGGAACCGCCGCGTGGGCGGCCGGCGCCGGCACCAGGCAGGCACTGGGAGGCTTTGCGGCCGTGCGCCAGCCTGACGAACGGGCCGTGGCGGCACGCGGCGCCGCGGCAGCTCTGGCCGATGCCCTGGTCCAGTCGGGTCTCGAGCGGCCGGTCCTCTTTCCCTGCGGCGACCTCCGCCGCGATGAGCTGCCCGCTCGGCTCCGAAACGAGGGGATCGCTGTGGACGAGGTGGTGTGCTACCGGTCGGTGCTCGCCGGCGAGACGGAGGCCCGCGGCGCGGCGGAGAGGGCCCAGGTACTGGTGGTCGCGAGTCCGAGCGTGGTGGATCTCCTGGCCCGCGCCTGCCCGTCGGGGGTGCGCCCCGCGCTGGTGGTCGTGGGACCGACCACCGCCGCGGCGGCGCGCGCGTCAGGGTGGGCGCCCGCTCGAGTGGCTTCGAGCCCGACTGCCGAGGCGCTGGCCGGGGCGGTACGGGCGGTGCTGGCGGCTCGTTGAGTCCGACGCGGAAACTATGAACGATCTCTTCCTTCGGGCCTGCAGGCGCGAGCCGGTCGAGCGGCCACCGGTGTGGATGATGCGGCAGGCGGGCCGCTATCTGCCGGAGTACCGCGCCGTGCGCGAGCGGGCCGACTTCCTCACGATGGTCGGCACCCCGGAGCTGGCGGTCGAAGTCACGCTGCAGCCTGTAAATCTGCTCGGCGTCGACGCGGCGATCATCTTCAGCGATATCCTGGTCGTGCCGCAGGCCATGGGCATGGCGCTCTCGGTAGAGGAAGGCGTCGGCCCGCGGTTCCATCGGCCGCTTCGCACGAGCCGTGACGTCGACGCGCTGCGCGACATCGTGCCCGACCACGACCTCCGCTACGTGCTCGATGCGCTCCGATTGGCCCGGCGCGAGCTCGACGGCCGGGTCCCGCTCATCGGGTTCGCCGGGGCGCCTTGGACCCTGCTGAGCTACATGATCGAGGGGCAGGGCTCGAAGTCGTTCACCTTGGCCAAGCGGCTCCTGGTGGAAGATCCGGTACGGGCCCACGCGCTGTTGGCCCGCCTGGCGCGGGCAGTAGGTGCGTTTCTCGTGGCCCAGGTCGAGGCGGGAGCACAGGCGGTGCAGCTGTTCGATTCGTGGGCCGGCGCGCTCGGGCCGCGCGACTTCCGGGAGTTCGCGCTGCCCTACCTCGCCGAGGCCGTGCGCCTGGCCCGCTCGTCCGGGGCGCCCGTGATCGCGTTCGCTCCGGGGGCCGGATGGGCGCTCGAGGAGATCGCTGGCGTGACCGGAGCCGATGTCATCGGGGTGGACTGGCAGACCGACGCGACCGAGGCCCGCCGACGGCTGGCCGCGTACCCCGCGGCGTTGCAGGGGAATCTCGATCCCGCCTGGCTCTACGCCTCCCCGGAAGAGATCCGGCGCCGGACCCGGGAGATGCTGCAGGCGTTCGGTGGGCGCGGCCACATCGCCAACCTCGGACATGGGATCCATCCCGACGTGCCGGTGGCCCATGCTCGGGCGTTCGTCGACGCGGTCAAGGAGTGGCGGTCGCCGTGAGCGCGCATCCATTGCGGGAACGCGTGGCGGCGCTGATGGAGCGGCTCCACGACGAGACGACTGCCTTCTTCACGCGACTCGACGGCGGCGGGCGCTTCCGGGAAGACCGTTGGGAACGGCCGGGTGGGGGCGGCGGCGTCGCACGCGTGCTCACCGAAGGAGAGACGTTCGAGAAGGCCGGCATCAACCGATCCGCCGTGAGCGGCGTGCTGCCGGCGGGCGCGGCCCAGCGGCTCGGCGCGCGGCTCGGGTCGGGCGAAGAGACGCTGTTCTACGCTACCGGCGTGAGCCTGGTGGTGCACCCGCGCAGCCCCATGGTACCGACGGTGCATCTCAACGTGCGCTGGTTCGATCTGACCGACCGCACCGGCGCGCCGCTCGATACCTGGCTCGGCGGCGGCACCGATCTCACGCCTACGTATCCCTTTCCTGAGGATGCGGTCCACTTTCACCGCGCGCTCAAGGCGGTGTGCGATCGGCACGACCGCGCCTTCTATCCCCGATTCAAGAGCTGGTGCGACCACTATTTCGTCAACACGCACCGGGGCGACGAGCGGCGGGGCGTCGGCGGCATCTTCTTCGACAACCTGCGCGACGGCGATGCGGGCCTGCCGCTCGAGCGGCTGGTGGCGTTCGCGCTGGATGTGGGCGGCGCGCTGCCGGCGGCGTACGAGCCGATCGTGGAGCGCCGGCGGGACCTGCCCTACGGCGAGCGGGAGCGCCGGTTCCAGCTCGCGCGCCGGGGACGTTACGTCGAGTTCAACCTGGTGCACGATCGGGGCACGGTGTTCGGGCTGCAGACGAGCGCCCGGATCGAGAGCGTGCTCATGAGCCTGCCGCCGCTCGCCGCGTGGGAGTACGCGCCGGTCTATGAGCCTGGGAGCTTCGAGGCACAGCTGATGGCGATGCTGGAGCCGAGGGATTGGGCGGGGGAGAGGTAGGGCTCACTCCCCGTGCGCCGGAATCGGCCGGTCCCGATAGGGATACCAGTAGTACTTCCGCTCCATCACGTAATCGAGGTGCACGTGCTTGGGCTCGCGAAATGCATCGAGGCCCTCCTCGCCCAGCTCGCGACCGATCCCGCTCCAGCGCATGCCCCCGAACGGTCCCGCGTCGTTGTCCGTCAGCGGATCGTTGATCCAGAACGTCCCCGCCTTGATCTCGTGCATCGCCCGCATGGCCGTCTCCAGGCTCTTGGTGTACACGGTGGCACCCAGGCCGTAGCGGCTGTCGTTCGCCATGCGGATCGCGTCGTTCGCGTCGCGGGCGACGGTGAGCGATAGAACCGGGCCGAAGATTTCCTCCGTGGTCGGCAGCGAGCCGTGCGGCACGTCGCTCAGGATCGTGGGCGCGAGGAAATGGCCGCGCAGGCCGGCCGGCTGTACCCGGCACCCGCCCGCCAGCAGCTTCGCGCCCTGACGCACCGCCTCGGCGATCTGGCGCTCGACCAGGTCGAGCGCCTCCGCCGAGATGAGCGGACCGACGTCCGCCGTCGGATCCATCGGATCGCCCAGCTTCAAGGTGGCCACGTAGTCCTGGAGCCGGCGAACGAACTCGCGCGCAATCGGCTCAACCACATACACCCGTTTGGCCGAGGTGCACACCTGACCGGCGTTGAGCAGCCGAGCCCAGGCGGCGCCCGGCACGGCGACGTCGAGATCGGCGTCCTCGAATACGATGAGCGGGTCCACGCTGCCGAGCTCGAGATTCACCTTCTTGAGCTCCTGGCCGGCCTGAGCCGCGATCCGCCGACCCGCGGCCACCGATCCGGTAAAGGCGATGAGGTCGACCCCCGGATGTCGCACCAGCGCCTCGCCGGTCTCCGGCCCGCCGGTGACGACGTTCACCACGCCTGGGGGCAGGCCGTCGAAGCAGCGGGCCATGAGCAGGTTGGAGAGCGGGTTCTGGTGGGGCGGCTTGCACACGAGCGTGTTTCCCGCGGCCAGCGCGGGCGCCACCTTCCAGGCCATGAGCAGCAGCGGGAAATTGAACGGCACGATTGCGGCCACCACGCCGTACGGCTCCTTGATCGTGAAGTTGATCTGGTGCGCGGCAACGGGCGGTATCGAAGTGCCGTAGCTCCGCCGCCCCACCTCGGCGTAGTAGTCGAAGCAGGCCGCCACCCATTCGATGCAGTCGACTGCCTCGATCAGCGGCTTGCCGGTTTCACGGGCCATCAGCGTGGACAGAGCCCGCTCGTTCGCTCGAATCTTTCCGGCGATGGTGCGGAGATAGTTCGCCTTCTCGACGCCGGGCACCCGCCACCAGGCCGGCTGGGCCCGCGCGGCGGCCTCCACGGCGGCGGCGACGTCATCGGGACCGCAGTCGGCCACCCGGCCGAGCAGCTCGAGCGTGGCGGGATTCCGGATTTCGCGCGTGGTGCTCGAACGGGCGCTGGTCCACGCGCCGTCGATCAGGATAGGAGCGACGTCGGGCATGCGAAGTCCTGGTTCGAGTGAGGGCGAACGCCCAAGATGCGGCAGGCGAGAGCAGTCTGGAAGTGGTCGGCCCCCG
>DATEJD010000239.1:0-3954 GCA_035278325.1 Gemmatimonadales bacterium
ACTCTCACTTGTCGCACTCACGACAAGCATGCTCATCGCCGTCTGGCTTTCCCGCGACCTCCCGCCGGACCTCCTCCGCTCGCCGGCGCCCGGCCTGGTCCTCCTCGACCGCGCCGGCCTGCCCCTCAGGAGCACGCGCGCGGCGGACGGAAGTCTCCGCCGCTGGGTACCTCTCGAGGCGATGGACCCCGACGTGCTCGCGGCCTTCCTCGCGGTCGAGGACCGCCGGTTCTATCGCCATCCGGGTGTGGATGCTCGCGCGCTGGTGCGGGCCGCGCTCACCGACCTCCGGGCCCGGCGCGTGGTCGCGGGCGGCTCCACCATCACGATGCAGCTCGCCCGGCTGCTTCGGCCTTCCAGCCGCACGTGGATGGGGAAGGCCGCGCAGGTCTTGTGGGCCCTCCGCCTCGAGCACCACCTGGGCAAGCAGGTCATCCTCGAGCAGTACCTCAACCGCGTGCCACTGGGACAGGGCGCGGTGGGGGTCGAAGCGGCGGCGACGCTGTACTTCGGCCGCCATGCGACCGAGCTGAGCCTCGGACAGGCCGCGCTGCTCGCGGGCCTCGCGCGAGCGCCCTCGAGCGACAATCCGCTGGTCGCTCCGCGGCGGGCCGCGCTCCGCCGGGACGCGGCGCTCGACCGGCTGGTCGCGGACGGCTACGCCACCCGGGACGCCTCCACCCGCGCGCACGCCGAGCCGCTGCTCGCTCGGGGCGACGCTCGCGGCTTCCAGGCCGCGCACTTCACCACCCTCGTGGCCCAGTGGCAGGAGCGCGCGAGTGCGACCGCCGCAACGGTGCGCACCTCGCTCGACCTCCCACTCCAGCTGGCCCTCGAGGCCGAGGTGCGGCACACGGTCGAGACCCTGGCCGATCGAGGCGCCAGCCAGGCGGCGGCCGTCGTGCTCGACAACGCCACGGGAGACGTGCTGGCCTGGGTGGGCTCGCCCGATTTCTGGGCCGATACGGCGGGCCAGGTGGACATGGTAGTCTCGCCTCGCCAGCCCGGATCCGCGCTCAAGCCCTTCCTCTACGCGCTCGCGTTCGATCGCGGCTACACGCCCGCGTCCATCCTGCCCGACATCGCGCGAGTCTATCAGACCTCCACCGGACCGTATCGGCCGCGGAACTACGATCGCCGCTTCCACGGCCCGGTTCGCGCACGCGAGGCGCTGGCCAGCAGCTACAACCTGCCCGCGGTCGACCTGGCCAACTCACTCGGCGTGGGCAGCCTGCTCCACGTTCTGCATCAGGCTGGCTTCGCCTCGCTCGGACGGAGCGCCGAGTATTACGGGCTCGGGCTGTCGCTGGGCAACGGCGACGTGACGCTGCTCGAACTCGCCAATGGCTATCGGGCGCTGGCTGAGGGAGGCGTGTGGCGTCCGGTGCGGTGGCGCGCCTCCGCTCCGGGCGAGGCGATCGATCCCGGCCGCCGGATCGTGACGCCGCGCTCGGCGGCGCTGGTGCTGGACATCCTAGAGGACCCGGTGGCCCGGATTCCGGGCTTCGGTGTCGAGACGCCGCTTGACTTCCCGTTTGCGGTGGCCGCCAAGACCGGGACCAGTCGGCACTTCACCGACAACTGGGCCGTGGGCGCGACCGGCGGGTTCACCGTGGCCGTGTGGGTGGGCAACTTCAGCGGCCGGCCCATGGACGGTGTGAGCGGCGTGACTGGCGCCGGGCCATTGCTTCACCGGGCCGTGCTGCTGGTCGCGAGCCGGCACCCGCCCGGCTCCCTGCCGACGCCGGCCGCCGCGGGCGCTCGGCCGGTCACCATCTGCCGGCTCTCGGGTCTCCGCGCGACGGCGCGATGCCCAACGATCGTGGAATGGTTCGCTCCGGGTACCGAGCCGGCTCGGCCCTGCGACTGGCACCGCGACGGCGCCGTGGCGCTTCCATCCGCCTACGCGGAGTGGGCGCAGCAACAACCGGGCGTGAGCGACGCCAGCGAGACACCGAGCACGCCGCTATTCACGCCGTCATCCGCCCCGTCATCAGCTGCGGCATCCGATCCGCCTTCCGCCTCGCCTGAGCGGCCCGGCGATGACCCGTTCCGCATCCTCTCGCCGCAGGCAGGCGACGTCTACCGGGTGCCCGCCGGGGTCGAGGCCCGATACGCGACCGTGGCGCTCCGCGCGTCGGGCGGCGCCTCCGGACGGGGCCTGCGCTGGTTCGTGGACGGGCGCCCGCACGCGGCGAACCGCTGGGAGCTGGCACGGGGACGGCATCGGATCGGGGCGGTGGACGCGGTGGGGGATTCGGTAGAGGTCAGCGTGACCGTGGAGTGACGGAAGGCGGAAAGGCCGTAGGAGTCACCCGACCGAGGGAGTCACCCTGAGCGAAGCGAAGGGGGCATGCGTTAGGGCATGCCCCCTTCACTGCGTTCAGGGTGACTCCCTCGGCCTTGCCGCCTTCGGGGAACCCACCGCAATAGCTTAACGTTAAGCTATCCGAAGGAGGCGTCCGTGCCCAAGCCGAGCCGATACCGCCAGGACCGCACCGAGCGGCTGGCCCTCAGCACCTACCTCAAGCTCACCCGCACCAGCGAGCGGTTGTGGAACCGCCTGGCCAGGGGGCTCGAGCGGGAAGACCTCACGCCGAGCCAGTTCGGGGTGCTCGAGGCGCTGTATCACCTTGGCCCCATGTGCCAGCGCGATCTGGGGGAGCGCATCCTCCGAAGCAGCGGCAACATGACCATGGTGCTGGGCAACCTCGAGCGGCGGGGTCTGATCCGCCGGGAGCGCTCGGCCCAAGACCACCGCTTCAACCAGGTGCACCTCACGGCGGAAGGCGAGCGGCTGGTGCGCCGCGTCTTCCCTGGGCACGCCGACGCCATCACCCGGGAGCTGGCCGTCCTCACGCAGGAGGAGCAGCGGACCCTGGGCAACCTCTGCCGGAAGCTGGGAGCAGTCTCATGAGCATTCATCACGTCACCGCCATTGCGGGTGATCCGCAGCGGAATCTCGATTTTTACACCGGGGTGCTGGGCCTCCGGCTGGTGAAGCTGACGGTCAATTTCGACGATCCCGGCAGCTACCATCTGTACTTCGGCGACGAGCTGGGCAGCCCCGGCTCGATCCTGACCTTCTTCCCGTGGCCCGAGGGTCGGCGCGGGCGGCAGGGCACCGGGCAGGTCGGCACGGTCTCGCTGGCGATACCGCCGGCGTCGCTCGGTTTCTGGGTGGAGCGCCTGGTACAGCACGGCATCAAGTTCGACGGGCCGGAGCGCCGGTTCGACGAGCAGGTGCTGGCGTTCAGTGACCCTGACGGCCTGCTGCTCGAGCTGCTGGCGACGCCCCGCGTCGAGCGCGTGGCGCCGTGGGCCGATGGCCCCGTGCCCGCCGAGCATGCCATCCGCGGCGTTCACGGCGGCACCATCTGGGAGGACGGAGATCGCGGCACCGCCGAGGTCCTCACCACCCATCTCGGGTACCGACTGGTGGGCGAGGACGGCAGCCGGGTTCGCTTCGAGTCGGCCGCCGAAGGCGTGGGGACCGTGCTGGATCTGCGGCGGGTCCCTGGCTTCTGGGCCGGCGCCATCGGCGTGGGCACCGTTCACCACGTCGCCTTCCGCGCGCCCTCGGACGAGGCGCAGCTGGAGCAGCGCGCGCGGATCGAGGCGGCGGGAATTCCCGCCACGCCGGTCGTGGACCGCCAGTACTTCCACTCGGTGTACTTCCGTGAGCCGGGTGGCGTGCTGTTCGAGATCGCGACCGACGGTCCCGGTTTCACCGTGGATGAGCCGGCCGCCGAGCTGGGCACCCATCTCCGGCTGCCGACGATGTACGAGTCGATGCGGGACCGCATCGAGCAGGCCTTGCCGCCGGTGCGGCTGCCACATGTGACCAGTGAGGAGACCCGATGACCGCCCCCGCGCTCGGATTCATCCATCGCTTCGCCCCGGCCGCGCGGCCGGGGCGTCCGCCGCTGCTCCTGCTGCACGGCACCGGCGGCG
>DATEJD010000240.1:0-4797 GCA_035278325.1 Gemmatimonadales bacterium
GCGCGACCCGCCGCGGCACCGATCCATCCGGACCGGTACCAGGCTGGACCCTCTCGCGGATCGTGTGGGCCCTCGCGCTGGCCTGGGAAAAGCGCCGCAAGCTGCGCCGCGCGGTACGGGCCCGGAATCGGGGACTCGTGGTCATCTGCGACCGGTACCCCCAGGCGCAGGTGCCGGGGGTGAACGACGGACCGTTGCTGACCCGGTGGCACCATCATGCCTCGGCGGTGGCCCGCGCGGTCGCGCGGTGGGAGTCGGCACCCTACGAGTGGGCCAGTCGGCACCCGCCGGACCTGGTCATCAAGCTGCTCGTGTCGCCCGACGTCACGCTCAAACGGAAGCCCGGGATGCGTCGCGACGATGTGGCCCGGCGCATCGCGACCGTGCGGTCGCTCATGTACCCGCCCACCGTGCAGGTGGTGGAGCTCGACGCGAACGCTCCTCTGGAACGGGTAGGGGAGCAGGTCAAGCGGGCGGTATGGGAACGGCTCTGAGCGCCGGGCCCAAGCGCGGGTTCGACATCGTGGCCGCGCTCGCGGGCCTGGTCGCGACCACACCGATGCTGCTGGCGGGTGCGCTCGCCGTCTGGCTCACCTCGCGGGGCCCGGTCTTCTATCGCGCGCGTCGGGCGGGCCTCAACGGACGGCCGTTCGATATGCTCAAGCTGAGGACCATGCGGGTGGAAACCCCGGTCGCGGATCGGCAGGTCACCGCGCCGGAAGACGACCGCGTGACGCCCATCGGGCGCGTGCTCCGGCGCTGGAAGATCGACGAGCTGCCGCAGCTCTGGCACGTCCTCACCGGGGAAATGTCCGTGGTGGGGCCGCGGCCGGAGAGCTGGGACATCGTGCAGCAGCATTACACGGAGGAGCAGCGCCGGGTGCTGCGCGTCCGGCCCGGGCTGGTCTCGCCCGCCGATGTGTGGTGGTACCCGGACCTCAGCTACCATGACCCGCCGATGCCGGGTGTCTCACTGCAGGAGCACTACCTGCGGCACCACCTGCCGGCCAAGCTCTCCGTCGAGCTGCGCTACGTCGAGCGCCCCGGCTTCCTGGTGGATCTCCGCACGATCGGCCAAACCATCTTCTGCCTGCTCGTTCGTACCTGGCGACTGCCGGCGCGACGGCGCGTGGCCCCACTCGGCCCGGGAGATCTTTCATGATCGTCAGCATCCACCAGCCGGAGCACCTGCCATGGCTCGGCTTCTTCGACAAGGTGCAGCAGGCGGACCTGTTCGTGCTCCTGGACACCACCCAGTTCGCCAAGGACGATTTCCAGAATCGCAACCGCATCCGCGCGGGCGTGGCCCCGGCGTGGATCACGGTCCCGGTGTACACTCGCGGCCTCTCGCAGCAGCGCATCGCCGACGTGGCCATATGCAACGACCAGAACTGGCCCGGCCGCTGCCTGGGGCTCCTGCGGGCCCACTATCGGAAGGCGCCCTACTTCGCGGCGCACGCCCCGTTCTTCGAGCGGGTGTACGCGAGCAGCTGGACCAAGCTGGTGGAGCTCAACGTGAGGCTGATCGGGTACCTGGCGGATCAGCTGGGCCTCACCACGCGGGTGGTGCTGGCCTCGGACCTCGACGTGTGGGAGCAGGGAGGAACCGCGGTCAACCTGACGATCTGCCGCCGCGTCGGTGCCACGACCTACCTCTCGGGCGAGCGGGGCCGCGACTACCTCGATGAGGCGGCCTTCACGGAGCACGGCATCGAGGTACGCTACCAGGATTTTCGCCACCCGGTATACCCCCAGGTCGGCCAGGGGTTCTTCCCTCGCCTGTCCGCCGTGGATCTCCTGTTCAACCATGGACCGGACAGCGCGGCGATTCTGCGCGGGGCAGACTGGCCCATGGCCACGGCACGGCCGGCGCCAGCCTGAGCTTGCCGTTCTCCGCCGAGAGCACCAGCGCGGCGAGCCATTCGGCCTGATGGGAGAGGTCGTCGGTGCGGCGGTTGCGCAGGTGGAGCACGAGCGGCCGTCCCGTCGAATCCGAGAGCGCCTCCAGCACCTTCCGAGTCTCCCCCAGGGCCTGCCGCGCGCGCCGCCAGGCGTCGGCCGGGTCGCGCAGCGTGCCATCCATCCGGCTCAGGCCATTGGACCGCTGACGCAGGCGCCGCTGCAGCTCGGCGGTCCCGACGTCCAGCACGATCACCGCGTCGGGGCACGGCCCCGACCGCACCAGGCGGTCCAGCAGCTCCGTGCGGCCGGCGACGTTGGCTTCGAAGCACACCGACCAGAGGGCCTGAAACACACCTTCGTCCGCGATCTGCACCGATGCCCTGTCTGGCGGACGCGTCAGCAGGGACGAGGCGAACAGCCAGTTGACGCCGGCGAGGATCGTCTCGCCGGATCGCCGCTGGCGCGATCGCGCCACCAGGCCGAGGGCCCGTGCGGACGCCCGCGGCCGCCGCACCATCTCCCCGGCCACGCGACGGCCCTTGTACCAGCGGCGCCGGGCCGGGCTCATGAGGTGGTCGGTCGTGTAGGTCGGCTCGGCGACGCCGAGGCCGTGACGCCGCAACACCTCCGCGAGCGCGTGAGACAGCGCCGACTTGCCCGAAGCCGGGAGGCCCAGGAACTCGAGCCTGAGGCGGCATTCGATCACTGCCGACTCCTGGTGAGCATGAGGGCCTCCGCGGCGGGCAGGTTGGCCACGCTTCCCCAGTAGCCGGCGCGCTCCCTGAGCGCCCGCAGGGACCGCGGGTGTGGGTAGGGTCGAAGCTCGCTCTCGTAGCAGGCCATGGCGTCGAGCTTGCGCTCCAGCTCCGCCGCGATGTCCACGAACACAGTCGGGGTGAACGCGCGTCCCCGGGCGCTTGCGGTCCATTCCGTGCTCGACGGCGTCTCGAACGCGTAGATCGCCTCGACGAACGGCGCCGAATACGGGCGCGCGGCGACGTCCACGGCCTCGGCGATCCTGGCGTGATCCACGTTGACGTCGCCCCAGAAGTGGGTGTAGATGACGGTGGGACGGAACGCCGCGATCTCGCGCTCGAGCGCCTGGATCAGCTCCAGATTGCTGCCGCGGTCGAGCCGCTGATCGGGGAACGCCAGGCCTCGCGTCGTGCCACCCAGGTAATGGGCCGCCCGCCGCGCGTCGGCATCCTGATCCACCGTGCCGTCGCTGTAGCGGATCGGGTCGGCCGAACAGACGATGAGCGCCATGACCTCGTCGCCCCGCTTGAAGTGCCGGATCAGCGCGCCGCCCGCGCCCAGCACCTCGTCGTCGGGATGCGCGGCCACCGTGAGCACCCGGCGGCCCTGGTGCAGGCCGGCCACCGGCGAGCCCCGATGCGCGTGGAGCTCCGCCAGCGCCGACCCGGTAAGCTCGCGACTCTGCTCCACCCCGAGCTGCTCGAGCCGAAGCTGGCCGTCGGGAAAGGCGACGATCATCGAGTCCGGAGTCACGGAGACCAGCAGCGGCTCGGCGACCCGCCCGCACGCGGGGATCGGCTCACAGCCGCGCACGGTGATGCGGTGCCGGCCGAGCCAGAAGTACGCGCCGCCGTCGCCCCGGGCGTGCGCCCGGATCCACCGGTCCAGCGTGGCCGACGAATGGCGGTGCCAGCGGATCGCGCCGTCCTCCAGGCGGCGGCGCGGTCCCGGGCGTGGGGGCGCGAAGCGCCGGCCATGCACCGGGCCGTGCGCCACGTCGTCCCAGTGCTCCAGCCAGAGACGCGCCGAGGCGCGGGCCAGCTTGGCATCGAGACTGGCCGCGCTCTCGCGGGCCTCCACCGGACAGCTCTCCTGGGCCACCAGCTCCGCGCCGGCCGGCGTCACCTGGAAGAGCACCGGCCCGATCTGCCCCCGGCCCTCGATCAACGCCCAGTCCGCCGTGTACGGTCCCATCAGGTTCGGCAGCGCGGCCGCATCGAGCCCCGAGAGGCCGAGCGGGAATCTCCCGGCAAGTCCGGTGTCCAGCGGCTGCTCGAGCCCGATCGCGAGCACGCCAAGCACCTCAGCGGCCGCGAGCGCGCCGGCGGTCGCGTGCCAGTCGAGCGACTCGAGGCGCACCGGCCGGAGACCATCGCCGTTCGACCCTCCGTCCGGCACGCCGTCCCCCGCGAGCACGAGACGCGGGCGCCACCCGGCCCGATGCAGGTCCCGGCAGACCGACATGCCCTGCGGTGACCCGACGAGCACCGCGAAACGATCCATCATGGTGGCCTCCAGACGGAGCCGTTTAGCTCCAGCCTGCGGGAGGCGCGTGCCCCGCCCAGCCCGGCCGCGGCCGACTGCGCCGCGAGCACGCCGATGCAGATCCACAGCGCGCGCGAGTGCTGCACGTTGTTGAACATCCCCTGGATCAGCGTCGCCACCACGTACCCCCGGCCCGCGAGCGTCACGCCCGGGTAGGGTCCGCGTTTCGCGTTCAGCGTATCGCGCAGCACCGACGCGAACAGGTACCCGAACACCAGCAGGCCCGCGACGCCGAGCTCGGCGGCGATCGAGAGGTAGGTCTGGTGCGCGAGCTTGTTCTCGCCGGTGGCGACGTGCGCGTAGTTGCGGAACTGCCCGTACCCGACCCCGAGCACCGGGTGGGCTTCGAACGCGTCCCACGCGGCCTGCCACAGCATGAGCCGCTCGGTCATGCCTTTCGCGTCGCCCTCCGCCGTGCGCCTCACCCGGATCAACACGAGGGGATCCTGCCGGAAGTACCACTCGAACGGCACGCTGACCGACGCGATCAGCACGGCGACCGCCACGGTCCGGCGGAGGGTGAGCGTGCGCGGCCAGCGGAGCGACGCCGTGAGCCCGGCGGCCGTGCCCACCAACGCGCCCCGCGAGCCGGTC
>DATEJD010000241.1:0-3564 GCA_035278325.1 Gemmatimonadales bacterium
CCGCCGCCGAGCGGGCCTGGGGATCGCACCGGAAGTCGGACCGCACCTGCTGCCGGACCCCGCGCTCGAGTGGCTGCGCCGCTCGTACAACGCCCTGGGCGTGTGGGTGGCCGAGCTGGACCCGAGGGAGGAGGGCCCTCGCGCGGAACGGATCGTAGACGCCGAGCGGCTGAGCGTCACCCAGATCGTGGCGGTGGACCGCCGGCTCGAGCGGGCGCGCGACCAGGAGCAGAGCGGCGCGGAGCGCATGGACAGCGGCACGCTGGTGTTCCGCGCCACGAGCGGAACGGCGGTGGCGGTGCTCCTCCCGGTCGACTTCGACGCCACCCGGTTGGGGCAGGTAGAGACGGATCTCCGGCGGCTGCTGGACGGCGTGCGCCGGCGGCCCCAGATCGTGGCGTTGGCCCAGGCGCAGACCCAGGAGGCCTCGCTCGAGTCGGTGGGCAGCGTCGGCCTCCGCCTGGCGTACCAGCTCGAGCGCGCGCTCGATGCCCAGGTGATCGTTGCGGCCAGGGAAGCCGCGGCCGACCCGTCGCCCACCGACACGCTCCCGCCGCTTGCACCGGTGCGGATCGTTGGCGTCTCGGGCCGAGGCGACCGCCGCCTGCTCGAGACCGTCGTGCCGGACATCAGCGACATCGCGCGCGTGGCCCGGGGCGAGACGGGACAGCTCTCGATGCAGGGCGACCCGCTGGGAGGCGTGGTGCCCGATCGCCGCCAGCGTCCGGGCGCCGTATTCCTGCTCCCGATCCTGGTGGGCGACGAGGCGTTCGGCGCCGTGGCCATCTGGCCGCCGGGGGGCCGGGAGCCGATCGGGGCCGCCCTGGCCGAGCTCACCGAGGCGTTGGCCAACGCCGGCCCGCGGCTGGCGCGCGCGCTCGAGGCCGACAAGCGGGCGGCGCACGCCGTATCGGATCGGCTCACCGGCCTGGCCAACCGGCGCAAGTTCGACGAGCTGATCGGCCAGGCCGAGCCGCGGGGCCCCCGCTCGGGCGCGCTGGTGTACACCGATCTCGACCGCTTCAAGCTGCTCAACGACACGCTGGGCCACCCCGCCGGCGACGCCGCACTGGCCCACTTCGCCCGCATCATCCAGAGCCAGATCCGCGGCGGCGACCTCGCGGCCCGCATCGGGGGCGAGGAGTTCGCCATTTGGCTCCCGAAGGCAGACCTGGAGACGGGCGCCCGCATCGCCGAGCGCATCCGCATCCGCCTGGGCACCACGCCGTGGGATTGGAACGGCCGCGCCTGGCCCCTCAGCGCCTCGTTCGGGGTGGCCGCCTGTCCCGAGACAGGGGCCACGCTCAAAGTGCTCCCCGCGCAGGCCGATGCGGCGTTGTATGTGGCGAAGAACAGCGGGCGGAATCGGGTGGAGCGGGCGGGACGAGAGGCGGAGAGGGCGATAAGGCGATAGGGCGATAGGGGGTGCAGCGGCAGCGTTCCTCATCCCGAGCGCAGCGAGGGACCTTCTCCGCGGGTATCGAAGCCCGTTCGAGAAGATCCCTCGCTTCGCTCGGGATGAGGCACTCGCCTGCTCCCGCGTCCTATCGCCTTATCGCCCTATCGTCTTATCGACTTATCTTCAAAACCGCCTCTCGGACGGCTATATTTAGCTCAACCCGGGGGCGACTGGCTTCGACGGGTTTGAAGAAAGAATCGCAGCGTGCCCAGGTCCAGAGTCCTGGTTAAACCGTCTGGATTGCTTCAACTGCCAACTCAAACCTGGCACTGGCCGCGTAAGCTGAGCTAACGCTCGCTTGACGCGCCTTCGGCTGGAGGAGCCCGCCCGGAGCGCCTCCTGTCGAATCGCAAACCTGGGCTGGCTGGACGCGTCGCTCCGACGCAACCGGTGAGAGCAAATCAGGAGATAGGCCAAGGGCAGGTGGGTTTGGCACCGGCCCGCGGCGACGGCAAGAAGCCAAGCCTACGCACGTAGACGCGGTCCTGGATGCTTACTCGGACCAGGGTTCGATTCCCTGCGCCTCCATCAAGGACGGGCCCCGCCGGCAGTGCCGGCGGGGCCCGCGTCACGTTCTGCTTTGGACCTCACTCCTTCGAGGCCAACCGCTCGGCGCAGAAGTACCCCTCGACGGACGAGACCCCACTACCGCTGGACCACGAGCCCGTGAACCTGTCGGGCTCGATGGCCCGCACGTTCAGCGCGAAATAGCCGCCATCATAGCGCACGACCCCGCGGCGGTTGGCGTCGGCGCCGAGGCGGAGCATGATCTCCGTGCCCGCGTCGGCCCGGGGCGGGCGGCGCTCGATGGCCAGTACGCCTGGGGCATCGGGATCCTCCGATACGAGGCTGCCGGTGCGAGTGGCGCCGACTGCCGCCGGGTCCAGGTCCGTCGTGCCGGAGAGGGCTGCGTGGCTGGTGGTGTCGCGCACGCCCAGCACGACGATCTCCCGTGCCGCGGAGTCGCCCACCGGTCGGAGCCGCAGCGATCCCTCCGCGGTCCGGCCAGCCCCGCCACCGGAGGTCGTGGTGAGGTGCAGCCGGTATTCGCCCGCGAGGCTGGCGGCCGACGCGGTGCGGGGCAGGGAGCCCGACGAGGGGCGACACGGCTTCACGGCCGGATGGGCCTCCGGGTGCGCCTGGTGGCACCCCGCCAGGGCGGCGACCAGCAGCACCGTTGCATGCCAAGGGCGCCTCATGGCTGAATGATCTTCACGACCCGTCCGGTGTGGTCGACCACCCGAAGCGGCAGGCGGAGCAGGTCACGCTTGAGCTCCGCGCGCGGTCCGGACGCGAACGCGCGAAGGCCTGGAAATGGCAAGCTGTAGGGATCCGCGCCCGCGATGTTGACGGTGTATCCCAGGTCCGCCATCGAGGCCACCGTTACCCGGCTCAGCGGGTCGACCGGGTCCACGAATCCGGTCATCAGCTCGTTCCCGAACACCGACTCACGCCAATGCGCGTCGGCGGTCCCGGAGTCTCCTGTGTCTTCCACCGGCACCTTGCCGCCCGAATAGCTGGAACCTCCCACGCCGTTGAACGCGGTAATGGCCTGGGGGCCCGTGAAGTGGGGGTCGGTGCCGCCCGAAAGCGACGGATCGGCCAGGAGTCCCTTGTCGGCCCAGATGGTGCCGAAGCCGAGCACGTGCCCCATTTCGTGGAGGATGACGGTGTTCAGCAGGCCGCTGCTCTCGAGCGCGTCGAGGTCGGCGACGTCGAACTTCATGAGGCCCAGCACGGGAATCTTGTTGCCGCTGCGGATGAAGCATGGCCCGGCCGCCCCGAGCACCTGGCCGGCGCCATCGATCGGCTCGATGGTCACCAGGATGAGCACGTCGTCGACCTGGCGGTTGATCGCGGGCGAATTGCTGCCGCACTGGCCGGCAGCCGCCGTGAGCTGCACGTTGGCCATGTCGCCGATGATCAGGCCTTCCCACCGATGGCGAGCCGCCTCGAACGCCTCGCCCTGGGCCGGCGTGGTATCGGTGAGGAACTGGAGCTCGATCGAGAACGGAGACTGGCCCGTTTCGCTGAAGATCGTCGACAGCGTGGTGTTGGCGATCGTGGCGGTGACCGGGATGGGGCCCGCGCCCAGGATCGTGAGC
>DATEJD010000242.1:0-7423 GCA_035278325.1 Gemmatimonadales bacterium
TGGACCGGACGCGCACGGCGGGACAGCCGTGGAGGCCGCCCCGCCGTGGTCCCGTATCGCCGTCAGCGTACCGCTACTTCAGCTTGGTCAGCTCGACCCGCCGGTTCTGCGCCCGGCCCGCCGCCGTCTTGTTCGAGGCGATCGGCTTGCTCGGCCCGTACCCCACCGCGGTGAGGCGGTTGGCAGCGACGCCCTTCGAGATGAGGTACTCGCGCACCGCGTTCGCCCGGGCCGCCGACAGCCGCTTGTTGACCGCCGCCGAGCCGGTGTTGTCGGTGTGGCCGCCCACCTGGACCTTGATCTCCTCGTTGGCCACCAGCGACTCTGCCACGCCGTCGAGGATTGTCTGGGACTCCGGCGTGAGCTCGGCCTTGCCGGTCGCGAAGTTCACACCCTCGAGGATCAGGCTCTTCTTGGCCGGCTCGAACAGCACCTGGCAGCCTTCCTCGTCGACCTTGACGCCGGCCGGAGTGTGCGGGCAGCGATCCTTGTCGTCGGTCACCCCGTCGCCGTCGGCATCTTTGGGCAGCGAGCAGCCCTTGGCGTCGACCTTGTCACCCGGCGGCGTGTTCTTGCACTGGTCCACATCGTCCATCACCCCGTCGCCGTCGGCATCCTTCGGGAGGGAGCAGCCCTTGGCGTCGACCTTGTCGCCCGGTGGGGTGTCTTTGCATTGATCGATATCGTCGGTGACACCGTCGCCGTCGGCGTCCTTGGGCAGCGAACAGCCCTTCTCATCGACCTTGTCGCCGGCCGGGGTGTCCTTGCACTGGTCGACGTCGTCCGCGATGCCGTCTCCGTCGCTGTCTTTGACGGGACAGCCCTTGGCGTCGACCTTGGTGCCCGGCGGGGTGTCCTTGCATTGATCGACCGCGTCGGGCACCCCGTCGCCATCCTTGTCGCGCACCGAGGTGGTGCGCTGGCCGAGCATGAAGGTCAGGCCTGGCTGGATGCCCCAGTTGAGGTTGTCGCCCGCGCCGTTCGTGATGTCGGGGTTCGGGATGTAGTCGCCATAGAGATCCACCCGGACGGCGGTGGTCCCGCCGATGCCCAACCGCACACCCGCGCTCGCCGTGACGCCGTTGTCCGAGAGATCGTAGTCGCGCTTGTACAGCGATTGCACGTAACCGGCGCCGAACACGAAGTTGTAGTGCTCGCTGCCGGGAAGGTTCAGGGCCAGACGCGCCCGGAACGGGATATAGGAGACGTGGCTGGAGTTGGCGCCTTCCGCCGGCACCCACGCGCCTTCCGCTTCCAGCGCGAGTCGGTTGGTGAAGAAGTAGCCCAGCCGTGCACCCGGGCCGGTTCGCCCCTGCACCATGATCAGGTTCTTGTCGAAATAGCTGACCTGCGGAAACAATCCGACCTCGAACGTGCCTGCCTGCTGAGCCGCGGCCGGAGACACGGCCGCAAGTGTCGTGAGCAGCGATAACACGCGCCTGCGCATGGCTTCTCTCCTTCAGCAATGGTCTGCCGAAAGCGGGATGTGCAGATGGAACGGGGAGTGACCGAATATAGGAGGGGCACCCCCAGCGCCACCAAGGGGTCCTCCGCAGGCTCGCTCGCTATCTTAGTTCATGTTTCCCTCACAACCGCTGGTTCTCCGCCTGGTGCTCGCCGCCGGGGTCGGCCTGCTGGCCGATGCCGGCTCCGATCTTCGCGTGCTGCGCGTCACGCCCTCGGCCGACGCGGCGCCCACCACCGCCGTCACGGTCACCTTCGATCGGCCGGTGGCCGGCTCCCTCGACCGCACGGTGGACCCGCGCACGGTGTTCGCCATCGCCCCAGCAGTGTCGGGTACGCTCGACTGGCGCGATCCCGTGACCATCCGGTTCCGTCCCGCGGCGCCGCTTCCGCCCAACACGACCTATACCGTCACGGTGGCCAGCACGTTCACGGCGATGGACGGCAGCCGTCTGCCCGCGCCGTACAGCTTCCGCTTCCGGGTGCGCGGCCCGCGCGTGCTGGCCGGCTCGCCGGTGGGGCCCAACGGCGGCGCCCGGTTCCTCCCGCCCGACGCCCGTTTCGATCTGGTGGTCGACGCTCCGGTGGATACCGCGGTGGTGGGGCAGAGCGCGTATCTCGAGTTCGGCCGGCTGTGCCGGCGCCCAGGCGCGGTGCGGCTCTCGGTCGAGTCCGAGCGCGCCATCACACCGGACGACCGCTGGGAGTTCCGCGAAGCCGGCGGCTGGGACCGCGACCGCTCGCTGGACCCGCTCCGGCGGGTGGTTCGCCTGGCTCCGCGCGCCCCGCTCCCGCGCGGCTGCAGCGGCGAGCTGGTGATGCCCGCCGCGTTCGACGAGCAGGGCACGGCGCGGCTCCAGCGCTGGGGCTTCGCGACCTACGGCGACTTCCGGCTGACCCAAGCCACCTGCGGCTGGAACCGCACCGCCTGCCCGACGGGTCCGCTCGTCGTGACCTTCTCGACTCCGGTCCGCGGCGCCGAGCTGCGCCGGCATCTCCGCATCCGGCCGATGGTGCCATTCGACGTGGGCGACACCAACGACGTCCGCGCGGAGTGGGTGCTGGACGCGAGGCTGGCGCCCCGGACCGCGTATGCCGTCGTCGCGGACGGCCTCACCGATGGCTTCGGCCAGGCGCTGACGGGCAATCCCGTGGCCACCGCCGTCACCACCGGCTACGCGGCGGCGGTGAACTACGCCCCGGGCCGTGCCGTGGTCGAGCGGAAAGGCGCGGGGACCTTTCCGCTCACCTTCGTCAACGTGGACACGCTCGAGGTGCTGACCGCCCCGGTGCCCGACTCGCTCGAGGCCACCTTCCTCTCGCGGAGCGAGTGGAGCTGGAGCGAGCTCTGGCCGGCGCTGCTGCCCGGAGCCACACGCACGCGGATCGCCGTGAGCGGCCCGCGCGACCGGGTGCGGGTCTACGGCGTCAAGCTCGCGGCGCCGACCTACCGGCGGCCGGGCACGCCGACGCTCACCGCGGTGCAGGTCACGAGTCCCCGACTGGATACGGCGAGCCGGCGGAACCGCCCGATCGCTCTGCTCCAGGTGACCGACCTGGGCGTGCACGCGCGCATCGGCAGCGAGGACGGCATCGTGTGGGTGACCGGCGCGAGCGACGGCCGCCCACGAGCGGGAGCCGCCGTCGAGCTGCACGACGCCAAAGGCAAGGTGGTGGCGCGGGCCGTCACTGACACCAGCGGGCTGGCTCGCCTGGCGGGGTACCAGACCGTCCAGCCCGGTGAGGAGAGCGAAGAAGAAGCGGGGTACACCAGCTTTCAGGGCTACGTGAGCGTCGTGCTCGGCACCGACCGCGCCCTCCTCGGCATCAACGACTACGATCCCGACCTCAGTCCCTGGCGATTCAACGTGAGTCAGGCCTGGGGAGCCTCCCGTCTCCCCGTGGCGGCAGCGGTGTTCACCGAGCGCGGCATCTATCGCCCGGGCGAGCCTCTGTTCGCCAAGGCGATCGTCCGTGCGGGAGCGCTCGGCGCGCTCACGGCGCCCAAGCCGACCGACTCGCTCCACTGGGTGTTCCAGGCGCGCGCGGACGACAACGGCAGGCCGGCGGCGCTCCGCGACACGACCGTGGCGCTCTCCCCCTTCGGCACGGCCGACCAGCGCTTCGTGATCCCCGCGTCGGCGCCGCTGGGCCAGTACCGGGTGGTCGCCCAGCTCCGCCGGGAAGGCAAGTGGACCGAAGTCGCCGCGGCGGAGTATCGGGTCGCGGAGTACCGGCCGCCCGAGTTCCTGGTGGACGTCACCGCCGACAGCGGCCGTTACTTCGCCGGCGACTCCGTGCGTGCCGCGGTCGAGGCTCGTTACCTCTTCGGCGCGCCGATGGGGCGGGCAGCCGTGCGGTGGGCCCTTCGCCAGCAGAGCACCTGGGCCGGTGACGTCGAGATCCCGAACACCGACGGCTTCTACACCGGGGACACCGGCTGGTGGTACGAGGACCTGGACCAGTCGAGCCCTCCGGTCCAGATCACCGCCAGCGGGGTGGACACGCTGGACGCGGGCGGCCGGCTTCCGCTTCACCTGCGCCTGGGCGAGACCCTGCGGGGCCGGCCGTCGCGCGCGACGCTCGAAGCCACCGTCGTCGACGTGAATCGGCAGACGGTCTCGGCGTCGGCGTCCGTGCTGGTCCACCCGGCCGAGTTCTATCTCGGCGCCAAGCCCGAGGGAACGAGCTACTTCTGGACCGCGGGGACGGCGGTGAGCGTCGCGGTCATCGCGGTGAAGCCGGACGGCACCAGGGTCCCCGGCGTGAAGGTCGGCGGGACGGTGGTGCGGCGCGAGTGGCACTCGGTCCGCCGCGACCGTGAGGGGTACAGCGAGCTGGTGGGCGAGTGGGTGTCGGACACGGTCGCGAGCTGCAGCCTCACGAGCTCGGCGGAGCCGGTGCCGTGCGGCTTCACGCCGCCGGCGGGTGGGAGCTACACCGTGACGTTCCAGGCCCAGGACGCCGCCGGGCGGGCGGTGAGCACCAGCTTCTATCGCTGGGCCACCGGCAAGGACTGGGTGCCGTGGAACGACGAGAGCCAGTTCAAGATGGACGTGGTGCCCGACCGCACCCGCTATACCGTGGGCGATACCGCCACGGTGCTGTTCGCCTCGCCGTTCACCAACGCGGAGGCGTGGATCACGGTGGAGCGCGAGGGGCTGCTCGAGCAGCGCCGCCTCACCATCCGGAGCGGCACCACCACGCTCAAGCTGCCGATCACCGAAGCGCTCGCCCCCAACGCGTTCGTCTCCATCCTCGTCGCGCGTGGCCGGAGTGCGGCGCCCGGTCCGCTGGACGATCCGGGTCGTCCGACCATTCGCGTCGGCTACGCCGAGCTGCGGGTGACTCCCGAGCAGAAGCGGCTCACCGTCGCCGTGTCGCCGCTCGCGCGAGAGTATCGCCCGGGCGACACGGCGCGCGTGGCCCTCGAGGTGCGGGACGCCGCGGGGACGGGGCACGAGAGCGAGGTGACGCTCTGGGCGGTGGACGAAGGCGTGCTGGCGCTGACCGGCTACCAGACGCCGGATCCCATCGACCTGCTGTACCAGCCGCGTGGCCTGGGCATGCGCCTGGCGAGCACCCTTACCACGGTGGCGCCGCAGGTCGCCGAGGGCGAGAAGGGCAAGCGCGCCCCGGGCGGCGGGGGCGGGCGCGACGCGGCCGACATCCTGCGCTCCCGGTTCCAGTCCACCGCCTTCTTCCTCGGTGCCGTGGTCACCGACGCCTCGGGCAAGGCGACCGCGGCGGCCCGGCTGCCGGACAACCTGACGACCTTCCGCCTGATGGCCGTGGCGGTGACCCGCGGCGACCGCTACGGCGGCGGCCAGTCGTCGCTGCTCGTCACCCGTCCGCTGGTGGCCCGGCCGGCGCTGCCGCGTTTCCTCCGCGACGGCGACCGCTTCGCCGCCGGCGTAGTGGTGAACAGTCGCGACGGCACTGCCAGAGAAGCCAAGGTCACGGCCCAGGCCAAAGGCGCCGACCTCAAGGGGCCCCGCTCGCGCAGCGCGACGCTCGAGGCAGGGCGGGGGCGTGAGGTCCGCTTCGATTTTGCCGCTCGCCCGAGCGACAGCGCCACGTTCCGGTTCGATGCCACGAGCGGGAAGGATGCCGACGCGGTCGCGCTGACCTTGCCGCTCAAGCCGGCCTACCACCCCACGTCGTACACCGTCGCAGGCGTGCTCCACGACACTGCCACGGCTGAGCTCGACCTTCCCGCCGATCTCGACCCGGCACGCTCGACCCTCTCGCTCAGCCTCGGCACCTCGCCGCTCGCGATGATCCGGGGCGCGCGGCTCTGGCTAAGGATCTATCCCTACTGGTGCTCGGAGCAGGTGGCGAGCGCGGCCGAGCCGCTGGTGGCGCTGATGCGCGGCGCACCCGCGCTGGGCGATAGCGCGCTGGGTCGGAGCGCGCGCACGGAGCTGGTCCGCGCGGTGGCGACCTTGAGCCGGCGCCAGCGCTCCGACGGCGGCATCGGCCTGTGGGGCCCGGACGATTGGACGACCCCCTGGCTCACTGCCTACGCAGGCAGCGTGCTGCTCGAGGCGAAGTCGGCCGGCGTGGCGGTGGACGACTCGGTGCTGGCCCGCGTCGCCGGCTACCTCAAACAATCCCTCGCCGGCGATCATCCCATCGTGGCCCCCGTCGCGCGCTGGTACAGCAACACGACCGTGCGGCTCAGCGACCGGGTGATGGCGGTGGACTACCTGAGCCGGGCCGGCCTCCGCGATCGCGCCGCCGAGAACGAGCTGCTCCGGCTCTCGGCGCAGCTCGCCTGGGAAGACCGGGCCCGGCTGGCGCTGGTGTTCGCGCGGGGTGGCGACCGCGCCGTCGCGCGCTCGCTGCTCGAGCCCGCGTGGCGATCGGTCACGGTCGAGGGCCGCGCCGCCACGTTGCCGCCCGAAGCCAGGCGGGACTTCTACTTCTGGTCGCGGCTCCGGCCGGCGGCCTATCTGTTGAGCGCTACGCTGGCGGTCGAGCCCGCGCATCCGCTGGTGGGACCGCTGGTGGAGACGCTGGTGGCGCAGGGCCGCGGCCTCGACTGGATCTGGAACACCCAGGACTACGGGACCGCGGTTCAGGCGCTGGCGGATTTCCAGCGGCAGCAGCAGTCGGCCGCGGCGCGCGGTGTTCGGGTCACCGCGGGCAAGCGCGTGGTGCTGGCCGCCGGCGCGGTCGGGGCGGCTCGCGACTCGAGCGTACAGCTGCGCGACTTGGTCGAGCGCGGGAAAGACGGCTTGCGGCTCAGGCTCGGACTCGATGCCGGAGGCGCCGGGCCGCCGGTCTTCTATTACCTCACGGTCAACGCCGTCCCGCGCCAGGCCCCAGTGCGTCCGGGCGAGCGCGGCATCGCGGTCGAGCGGTGGTACGAGCGCTACGCCGACGGCAAGCCGGTCACCGCGGTCGGCGAGGGCGAGCTGGTGCGGGTCCGGCTCCGCATCACCGTGCCGAGCGAGCGGCACTTCGTGGTGCTGGACGATGCGCTGCCGGCCGGGCTCGAGGCCGTAGACCTGAGCCTCCGCACCGTCGGCGGAGTGCCCGGCCCAGGCGCGGCGGATACGGCCTCCCAGGAGCCGGACCAGACCGAAACCGGCGAGGATCTTCCCTGGGCCTACGGTAGTTGGGACGCGGGCTGGTGGTCGCCGTTCGATCATCGCGAGATGCGGGACGAGAAGGTGGTCTACGTGGCCACCATGCTCTGGCCTGGCACCTACAGCGCCAGCTATCTCGCGCGCGCGACCACGCCTGGCACGTTCGCCCGGCCGCCTGCCCATGCGGAGGAGATGTACAACCCGGCGGTGTTCGGGGAGAGCGACGGCGGGGTGTTCACCGTGACGGCGAAGGGGAAGTGAGGGTGGCGGGCGGGCGCGCTGTCTTCGCGAGCCTCCGCGCCCGCATTCCGAGCGCAGCCGACGGCCCGGACGGGCCGAAGCGCCACAAAAGAACGCAGTGTCGC
>DATEJD010000243.1:0-10222 GCA_035278325.1 Gemmatimonadales bacterium
AAACGGGCGAGCCGCCGGTGCGGGCCGGCGGCTCGGTCGCAGGGGGTGGGCTGAGGCGGGCAGCGGCGCCCATCGAGGAGTCACCCTGAGCGCAGCGAAGGGAGCACGCGTCAGGGCATGGCTCCTTCGCTTCGCTCAGGATGACTCCTTGTCAAACCGCTCTACGCCGTCCGCTTGGTGTACTGCCCCACCGCGAGCCAGAACGTGCTCACGGCGAACAGCACCAGGATGCCCAGCGGACGGGCCACCTCGGCCAGTCCCGCACCCTTGATCAGGATCGCCCGGGAGATGCTCACGAAATGCTTGACCGGGTTGAACTCCGCCGCGATCTGGACCCAGTGCGGCATGCTGTCCACCGGGGTGAACAGTCCGCTCATCAGCAGGTAGATCATCATGATGAAGAAGGTGACGAACATGGCCTGCTGCTGGGTCTCCACCCGGCCCGAGATGAGGAGGCCCACGCCGAGTGTCACCACCAGATAGATCCCGGCCACGGCGAACAACAGCAGCAGGCTCCCCCGCATCGGCACCCCGAACACCGACCAGGCGATCACGAGCCCGATTCCCAGATCGGCCATCGCCAGCACCCAGAACGGCAGCAGCTTGGCCGTGATGAACTGACCCTTGGTGATCGGGGTGACGTTGAGCTGCTCCAGCGTCCCGATCTCCTTCTCCCGCGCGATGTTCTGCGCCGAGAGCAGGGTGCTGATCAGCGTCACCAGCGCCACCAGAATCCCGGGCACCATGTAGTGCTTGTAGTTGAGGGTCGGGTTGTACCAGCTCCGCACCCGGCCCTCGATGCGGGCCACGCCGATCAGCGGCCCCGCACGCTGGGGCGCGACCACGGTGGAGATGCCCGGGCGCAGATCGGCGCCGAGCTCGCGCGAGTAGTCGGCCATGATGTCCGAAGCGTAGGATTGGATGATCCCGGCCGACGAGCCCTTCTCGGCGTTGACCGAGAGCAGCACCTCCGCCTTTCCATCGCGCACCAGGGACTTCTCGAAGTCCTTGGGGATCACTACCACCAGGCTGGCATCGTCCCGCAGCAGGGCGTCGTTGCCGAGGTCGGTAGAGGCCGACGCGCCGGTTATGCGGAAATGACCCGACGCGGTGAACCGGGTCAGCAGGCCGCGCGAGGTGGGCGTATGGTCGAGGTCGACCACATAGGCCGGGGTCTCGCGGATCGTGAAGGTGGCCGCGTTCGACAGCACCAGGAGCTGCACCACCGGCAGCATGATCACCTGCGCCAGCGTCGCCTTGTCGCGCACCACGTGGAGCACCTCGGCCCAGGCCAATGCCAGGATCTCTCGCATACCCTATTCGAGTCGGATGTGGAACGACTTGGTGCTGAGCCCGAGCAGCGCGAGCGCCATGCCGCACAGGACCAGGGTCTGAGGCCAGAGATAGTCGAGGCCCACGCCCTTGAGCATGATGCTCCGGGCGATGGTCACGAACCATTTGGCCGGAATGATGTTCGAGATCCAGCGCAGGATGTCCGGCATGCTCTCGACGGGGAAAATGAACCCCGAGAGCAGCATCGTGGGCAGCATGGTGCCGAGCAAGGCCCCCATCATCGCCACCCGCTGCGACGACGTCCTGGAGGAGATCAGCATCCCGAGCGACAGCGACACCAGGATGAAGAGCGTCCCCTCGAACAGGAGCAGGAGCAGGCTGCCGCGCAGCGGTACGTCGAACACCACCCGCGCCTCGGCGATGACCAGCAGCACGCTCACGAAGCCGATCGCGAGGTACGGCAGGACCTTGCCCACGATGATCTGCGCCGGGCGGAGCGGCGAGACCAGGAGCGCCTCCATGGTCCCGGTCTCCTTCTCCCGCGTGAGCGAGATGGCCGTCATGAGGGCGGAAATGATGGTGAGCACGAAGGCCATGAGGCCGGGCACGAACAGGTGCGAGCTCTCCGCGGTCGGATCGAACCGCATCCGGAGCGTCGGCACGATCCGCACGCCCGGTGCGCCACCGCCGAGCTCGCGCTCGTAGGTCCGGATCACCGAGAGGGCGTAGTTCTGGCGGGTGCTGCCGGTGTTCGGCTCGGTCGCATCCGCGATGATCTGGACCCGGGCCGGCAGTCCTCGGTCCAGCCGCGTCGCGAACTCCGGCTCGAACACGATCGCCTCCTGCGCCGTCCCGCGCTGGAACAGCCCGTCGAGCGCGTCGATCGTGCGGAGCACCGCCACCGTGGTGAAGGCCTCGCTCGCCTCGAGCCGATGACGGATCTCGAGCGTCACATGGTCGGGCGACGGGTCCACGATGGCCAGCCGGATGTCCTTCACGTCGGTGCGGATCGCGAAGCCGAACAGGATCACCTGCACCACCGGCATCAGCACGACGACCGCGAGCGTACGACGATCGCGCAGGATGTGCCGGATCTCCTTGGCCAGAAGCCCGCGGAGTGCCTTCATGCGGCCCCCGCTCCCGCGTCCGCGCCCGTGGTGGGCCGCGCCAGGCGGACGAACACCTCGTCCATCGTGTCGGCATCGAACTGCCGCTTGAGCTCGGCGGGCGTGCCCATGGCCCCGATCTTTCCCGCGACCATGATCGAGATCCGGTCGCAGTACTCGGCCTCGTCCATGTAGTGGGTCGTGACCAGCACGGTCGTCCCGTCGGCGGCCGCCTGATAGATCAGCTCCCAGAACTGCCGCCGGGTGATGGGATCCACGCCGCCGGTCGGCTCGTCGAGGAAGATGATCCGCGGCCGGTGCAGCAGCGCCACGGAAAAGGAGAGCTTCTGGCGCCAGCCCAGGGGAATGGCCCGCACCTGCAGGTCGGCGGACTGCTCCATCCCGAGGCGGGCCAGGATCTGCCGGCTGCGGGTTTGGATCTCCTGCACGGAGAGCCCGTAGATCCCGCCATACAGCCGGATGTTCTCGCGGACGGTGAGGTCCTCGTACAGCGAGAACCGCTGGCTCATGTAGCCGATGGCGCGCTTGATCTTCTCGCTCTCGGTGTAGACATCATAGCCCGCCACGCTGGCGGTCCCGCTGCTCGGCGCGAGCAGGCCGATGAACATGCGCATGGCGGTCGTCTTGCCGGCCCCGTTGGCGCCCAGAAAGCCGAAGATCTCCCCGGTTCGGACCTCGAGGCTGATGTGGTCGACGGCGGTGAACTTGCCGAAGACGCGCGTCAGCTCGTGCGCCTTGATCGCGATCTCTCCACTCATGAGGGCTGCGCCTCCTCCGCGCCGCCGAGGTAGGCCATGAAGCTGTCCTCGATGGTGGCGGGAATCGCCTTGGCGGAGACCCCCGCCAGCCCGCGGCTGGCGAGGAAGTCGGTGAGCTGTTCCGTAATCGGCTCGGCGGACAGGTCGGTGCGCCGATCGGTGTAGTGCAGCACTTCCCCGAACGGGTAGATCGTATGCGTGTGAGGGTACTCGCGGATGGCCAGCAGCGCCTGGTAGCGCTGGTCGGCCCGCACGGCGAACAGCGCCCGGTCGAACGAGCCCGTGATCCGCTCCGGCGTGTCCACCGCGAGGAGCCGGCCGTGCTGCATCAGCGCGACCCGATCGCACCGGGTGGCCTCGTCCATGTAGGGCGTGGACACGACGATCGTGAGCCCGCCGGCCTTGAACCGCGCGAGCAGCTCCCAGAACTCGCGCCGGGAGACGGCATCCACGCCCGTGGTCGGCTCGTCGAGGAACAGGATGTCCGGCCGGTGCACCAGCGCGCAGCAGAGCGCCAGCTTCTGCTTCATGCCGCCGGACAGGGCCCCCGCTCGCCGGTCTTTGAACGCCTCGAGCTGGACGTAGATCGGCTCGATCTGGTCGTACTCCCGCTCGATGCTGGTTCCGAACACCGAGGCGAAGAACCGCAGGTTCTCCTCCACGCTCAGGTCGGGATAGAGCGAGAATCTCCCGGGCATGTAGCCCAACCGCGGCCGCAGGGCCCAGAGCTCCTTGACCACGTCATGCCCCAGCACCCGCGCGCTCCCCGACTCGGGCAGCAGCAGCGTCGCGAGCACCCGGAACAGCGTCGTCTTCCCCGCGCCGTCCGGGCCGATGAAGCCGAACAGCTCGCCCGACCGGACCGCCAGCGAGACCTCGCGGACCGCGACGGTCTCACCGAAGCGCTTGGTCAGTCGCTCTACCACCACTGCGTCGGTCATTTCGAGGCTTCGGCCTGCGTCGTGAAGCGCACGTCTGCCGGCATCCCGATCTTGAACAGACCATCGTGGTTCGGGACCACGATTTTGAGCGCGTAGACCAGGTCGGCGCGCTCCTCGCGGGTTTGCACCGGCGTCGGGGTGAACTCGGCTTCCGACGAGATCCAGGTCACCTTGCCGGTCCGTGTGGTCCGTTCGTCGTGCCCGGCATCGATCGTCACCTCGGCCGGCTGCCCGATCTTGATCTGGGCCAGCTGCGGCTCGGTCACGTAGGCGCGAAGCTCCATCGAATCCACGATGGCCAGCTTATAGAGCGGCTGACCCTGCTGGACGAACTCACCGGGCTCGACGTACTTCGTGAGCACCATGCCCGCCCGGGGATTGGTGATCCGGCTCCGGCGGATCCGGTCCTCGATCTGGGCGATCTGCGCGGCGCTGGAGGCGACGTCGTGGCGCGCCGCCGCCTGTTGGGACCGAGCAGCCTGGATCTGGTCGCCTAGCACCCGGAAATCACGTTCGGCCTGATCCAGCTGCTGGGTGGTGGCCGCCTGCTGCTGGTGCAGACGCTGGGTCCGATCGTACCCGCGCTGAGCGATCTCGTGCTGCGCCTCGAGCACCGCGATGTTGTTGCCCGCCTCCGCGGCCCGCGATCCGCTGGCCCCGCGCTGGGCGACCATCTGGTCGCGCTGGAGCGCGAGCTGCACCGTGTCCACCACGCCGACCAGCGCGCCCGAATCCAGCCGTTCGCCGTCGTCGGGTGTGAACCACTTGAGCTGACCCGAGGTCTCGGCCGAGACCACCACCTCGGTCGTCTCGAAGTTGCCGTAGGCGTCGGGCTGATCGCCTCGCTTGCACCCGGTGCCGAGCGCGAGGGCCAGGATCGGGAGAAATCGAACCGCGGTTCGCATCACTGGATCTCCAAGCCGAGAGAAGTGAGAAAGCGGGCCCGAGCCTGCACCTGCTCGACCCGGTGAGTGGCTCGCGCCAGACGCGCCTCCAGCACGTCGGTGCTCCGATCGACATACTCCGACGCCGTCACGACCCCCTCGCGAAACCGCGCGGCGGTCTCGGCATCCACCCGCTCGCGGAGGGACACGATCTGGTCGTCCAGGGCCAGCGCGGCGTCCAGCCGGTCGATGTCGGCGAGGTCGTTCTGGACGTCCCGGGTGAGGCGGCTGGTGAACGCGGCCTCTTCCGAGGCGACGATCTCGCGCTGGATGGCGAGGGCTTCACGCTCGCGGCTGCTGCTGCCCCAGTTCCACGGCGCCCACCGCACCTTGACGCCGGCCAGATAGTAGGAATCGAAGCTCTCGCTGACCGGGTTGAGTCCCGGGCGGCCGTACCCCGCCTCTCCGAACGCGGAGAGCCGCGGCTTCTGGTCGGCGGACACCTGCTGCTGCTGCCGGGCCAGCACCTCGCGGGTGCGGGCGAACTGCTCATATTCCGGACGAATCCGAAGGCTGTCGAGTCCCTGGCGCGCCTGGGTGGTTGCGGCGGTGAGGTCGGGCAGCGCGAACGGATCCGCGCCGGACACGGGCCGCTTCACCAGCTCCGTCAGTCGGACCAGGGCCGCCTGGCGGTCGGCGTCGACCTCGGCGTCGTCCTGTTGCCGCTCGAGGAGCGTCGCCTGGATGGCGGCGGTGTCGCTCGGCAGCGCCGCACCCTCGCGGACCCGGACCCTCGCCTCCTCGAGCTGCTTCTCCAGATCGGCGATCGTCGCGCCGATGAGGCGGCGGCGCTCGGCGAGCAGGGCGGCGCTGAAGAAGGCGTCGTTCACCTCCCGACGCAGGTCGAACAGCGCCGTCCGAACCTCCGCCTCGGACTCCGCCAGCTGCGCGCGCTCGACCTGCTGCCGCACCCCGATGGTCGGATCCACGATGGCCTGCTCCACCGACACGTGGCCATCGTAGCTGTCCTTCGAAGGCGAGGGAAAGACGGTCCCGCCCCCCGGCTGCGACGGGGCGGTGAACACTTCCGACTGGTACTGGGCCTGCGCCTGGGCACTGATCGACGGCAGCCGCTCGGCCGACAGATTGCGGAGCCGGAGCCCGGTCTGCTTGGCCAGGAGCTCGAACTGCCGCTGGCGCGGGTCTTTCGCGATGGCCTCCTGGTGGAGGGCGCTCAGGCGCAGGGAATCCGCCGCGCTTCCCAGCGTTTGCTGTGCCTTCGCGGGCGTAATGCCGACCGCAATCAGACAGGCCGCGACGCCTACACGCGGTAGATGTCTCACGGCCATTGTGTGGTCCCGAGGTGGCGTCCTGCCTGGCTGCATCTCCGCGTCCTCCCGGTCTCGAGTCGTGGTCCAGCGGTGGCCGCTCCCCGCCACAATGCGGGCATAGTATCGGGCCGGAGAGAGGTTTCGGGTATCCAGCGCAAGGGTGCCGCGTATCAGTCGATCGGTGGATGGGGCGATAGGCGGACAGGACAGACGGCGTCGCCAAAGAGGAGAGCCGCCAGGGGTACGCCTGGCGGCTCGAGTACGGCAGAAGATGTTGCGGTATCGGTGGTTCACTGCTGACTTCCACTCGGCCCTCTGGCCCGGCGCTCCGGTCAGCCTCCCTCCCTGGTCAGGACGGCAACAGTATCGCGATGGGCCCCGGATCCCGGTATCCGTCGCCAGCCATGCGGGGCATCGGTCGATCGGTGGATGCCGGCCTCAGCCCACCGGATGGCGACAGCCATGGATTCCGGGGATAACTTGGTGCCCAGGTGAGTCCCCCAAGAGGAGCGGCCGGTGGCGGCTGAGCGGATCAAGGTCGTGGAGACCGAAAGCGAGGAGCCCAAGCGCCCGGTCGCGGAGCGCGTGGTGCGCCGGTTCCTCGAGCACCCGATCCGGTTTCCGGTCGCGGCACTGCTCATCGGGCTCGGCATCTCGCTGCTGCGTCATCGGGTCGACGACCCCGCGACGCTGCTCGGCGTGTGCGCCATGTTCGTGCTCTGGCTGCCGCTGTGGGTCAATCAGCGGGCACGGGATCCATCGGGCCGGCATCCGTTCACCATCATCGTGGGCGTGGCGGGCAGTCTCATCATGGGCTGGCTGGTGTCGATCGAGCTCGGCCTCTCGGTGGTGCCGCTCGCCATGATGCCCCAATACTTCATCACGCTTCCCTTCCCCGTAGCCATCCTCTGCGGCATCCCGGCGGCGATCGGCTCGGAGTATTCCCATCGCCTGGCCGTATTCGCCGCCCCCAACACCTTTCCCTGGGCGCTGGCGATCGTTCGGAGCATCGCCCTGATGGCGATCGGCGTGTCGTTCAAGCTCCTGCGGCTCCAGATGGACGACCTGGCACGGCTCCAGGCCAGCCTCGCGTCCGCCGAGCGGAAGGCCGGCGTGCTGGAGGAGCGGCAGCGCCTCGCGCGAGAGATCCACGACACACTGGCGCAGGGATTCGCGAGCATCATCGTGCACCTCGAGCGGACCGAGCAGCTCAACCACCTCGACCACTCGCCGGCGAAGGGGCACATCGACCTGGCCCGCTCGGTCGCGCGCGAGGGACTGGAGGAGGCCCGCCGCATGATGGCCGCCCTCCGGCCCGAGGTGCTCGAGCAGCGCGGGCTGCCCGAGGCGCTGGGACGAGTGTGCCAGGAGTGGTCGCGTCGCACCGGCATCGAGTCCAGGCTGTCGGTCACCGGCACGGCGGAGCCGCTGCATCCCGAGATCGAGCTCACCATCCTGCGCGGGGTGCAGGAAGGGCTGACCAACGTGGCGCGTCACTCCGGTGCCCACACCACCGCCGTGACCTTGAGCTACATGGAGGACCTGATCGTGCTGGACGTACAGGACGACGGGAAAGGCTTCGTGCCGGCGGAGAGCGGCCCCGGCGAGGGCGGCCGCACCGGTTTCGGGCTGCACGGGATGCGGGAGCGGGTCGAAGGGCTGCAGGGCTCGCTGCTGGTCGAGAGCGTGCTGGGCGAAGGCACCACCATCAGCATCACCCTGCCGGTGCTGCGCCCCGCGGCCGGCGAGGCGCACGCGGAGACCACCGCCGCATGAGCGCCATCCGCATCGTGATAGCCGACGACCATCCCATCTTCCGCGCGGGACTCCAGGGTTTGCTTTCCGCCCAGGAGGATTTCGAGGTGGTGGGTGAGGCGGCGAACGGCCGCGAGGCGATCGCCGTGGTCCGCCATGCCGCTCCCAATGTGCTGCTGGTGGATCTCCAGATGCCCGAGCTCGACGGACTGGGCGCCATCCGGGAGATTCGCGCCGCGGCGCCGGCCACCCGGATCCTGGTGCTCACGACCTACGACAGCGACGCCGACATCCTCCGCGCGGTCGAGGCCGGCGCCACCGGCTACCTGCTCAAGGACACGCCGCGCGAAGAGCTGTTCAAGGCGATCCGCGCCACGGCCCGGGGCGACTCCGTGCTCTCGCCCGCGGTGGCGTCCAAGCTGATCGGCCGGGCCCGAGGACCGATGGAACGCGCCCTGAGCGCGCGCGAGATCGAGGTGCTCGCCCTGGTGGCACGCGGGGTCAGCAACAAGATCATCGCCAAGGACCTCCGCATCAGCGAGGCGACCGTCAAGACCCACCTGCTCCACATCTTCGCCAAGCTTGGGGTCGACGACCGCACCGCGGCCGTGACCGCCGCGATGGAGAAGGGCGTGCTCCGGCTGGTCAAGTAGCGCCGGAGCGGGCCTGTGATCCGGCTCGCTGCGGCCCGCGCGGCCGGCGCTACATTCGGCCAGCGTCTCCGATGTTCCCTAGCCTTTTACCGGGAGCCCCGACCATGCGTTCCCTGCGCTCGTTCCGCCGTGCGGCATCCCGCGCGTGCGCCATCACCGCTCTGGTCCTGCTGGCCGGGTGCGCCGGCGTCACGCCGATCGGCGAGCTGCTCCAGAACTCGACCAAGTACAACGGTAAGACGGTGCGAGTCAAAGGCGAGGTCGGCGAATCGGCCGGCCTGCTGGGCCGCGGCGCCTATCAGGTGAAGGACAATACCGGGACCCTTACCGTGATCGCGGGGACGGCGGCGCCGCCGCCCACCGGCACGACGACCGGCGTCAAGGGCGTGTTCCAGGCGCTCTTCACGCTCGGATCGAAGAGCCTCGCCGTGCTGCAGGAGCAGAGCCGGTTCTAGCGAGGTCCAGCTCCCACGTCTGGCCGGTGAGCGTCTTGCCGAAGCTTCGGTGCCGGTCGGTCTTGACCAGGCGGAAGCCGGCCCGCTCGTAGAGTCGGCGCGCGGCGGTCAGCACGTCGTTGGTCCAGAGCGTGAGTGTGTGGCAGCCCGCGCGCCGGGCCGCGTGGACGCAGGTGTCCACCAGCAGTCCGCCCAGGCCGTGGCCACGGGCCCACGGCTCCACCAGCAGCAGGCGCAACCGCGCGACGCCCTCGCCGCCCGGCATCAGGAACACGCAGCCGGCCCGGCGGCCGTCTACCGTGGCGATCCAGCCGCGCTGCCGCGGGCCGCGCTCCGCCGCAGCGAACTCGCCCACGATTCGCGCCACCAGCCGCTCGAAATCCTCGTTCCACCCGTACTCCTCGGCATACAGCTCGCCGTGGCGCTGGACCACCCAGCCGAGGTCACCCGGCGCCGGCGCGCGGAGCGCGACCTCCGGCGCCGCCGCGTTGGACCCATCGCCTGACGGGCCGGGCTCCCCGCCCTCGAGCAGCGCCTGCACCGTTTCCAGCGAGGCGATCAACCTGTCCCGCTCGGCGGGTGAGAGGTCCTCGAGCATGGCGGCCACCTCGGCGGTGGCACGGGCATCGAGGCCCGCGAAGGTACGGCGCCCGCGCGCGGTGAGGGCCAGGACCCGCTGGCGCCGGTCGTGCGGGACCACCCGGGCTTCGAGGAGACCACGGTGCCGGAGTCCGCGCAGCAGTCGGCTCAGGTAGCCGGCGTCCATGCCGAGCGCACCGGCGACGGCGGCGGCCGTGGGGCGCTCGCGGTTGGCCACCTCGTAGAGCACCCGCACCTCGGGCAGCGCGAACGGGGAGTGCAGGTGGCCCTCATCGAGCAGGCCCAGACGGCGGGTGTAGAACCGGTTGAACCGGCGGACGCGGGCGGCGGCGGCCCGAGGCACGGCGGGATGGCGAGCTGGCACGGCAGGACTCCGGAACGGTGACGCTGTAGCTTTCGGCCGATGGTTGATTTTGTCAACTATC
>DATEJD010000244.1:0-2699 GCA_035278325.1 Gemmatimonadales bacterium
GAGACGGTGGGCGCCGCGGCCGCGGAGCAGCCCGTCCTGCTGGCGATGGACGACGCGCAGTGGCTGGATCCCGACTCCGCGCTGTCTCTGGGCGTGATGCTCCGCGACCTGCGGTCGGCGCCGCTCACGTTGGTGCTCGCCAGCAGCCCCTACCCCGAACGGCCCGAGCTGGACGAGCTCCGGAGCCGCATTGGACGCGACCTCGGGGGGGACGCGGTGCGGCTCCGGCGGCTGGATCGGACCGCGCTTCGGAGCCTCGCCGGCGAGATGCTGCCGGGGTACGACCCGGTTTCGCTCGACCGGGTGGTCCGCCGGGTCGCGACCGATTCCGCCGGCCTGCCGCTCCTCGCCGTGGCGCTGCTCCGCGCCGTCGCGCTCGGCCTCGATCTCGGCACGATCGCGGGCACCTGGCCCGAGCCGCTTCGCACCCTCGATCAAAGCCTCCCGGGTGACTTGCCCGACGCCGTCGTCGCCGCCATCCGCGTCGCGTTTCGCCGATTGAGTCCGGACGCTCAGCGGGTGCTGATCTCGGCTTCGGTGCTGGGAGACCTCGCGTCGCCGGCGGTCCTCGCGCGCGCGCTCGAGATGGAGTGGGACGATATGGCCCGCGCGCTGGACGAACTGGAGTGGCACCGCTGGCTCGTGGCCGAGCCGCGCGGCTACTCGTTCGCCGCCCGCATCGTGCGACAAATCGTGCAGCGCGACATGGTGACGCCGGGCCAGCGGCGGAGAGTGCTGGAGGCGGCCGAAGGCGGACAGGCGGTAAGGCGGTGAGAGGGATCTGGGCACGACGTTCCGGCCACCCATCGGCCCGCCTGGTCATCGTCGAGCGGGAACGGGGTTGGGAAGGCGTCGCCACTCTGTGGAATGATTCCTGCTGTTCTCGGGCGAGCCGCGCTGCAAGCGGCCGCGCAGTAAACCCAAACCCCCTGGGTGTTACCGCAGTCGGAAGGCAGGACAATGGCCCGCTCTCAGTTCACGCCGAGCTCATGCCCCGTGGTTCCCCGGCCCGATCCGGTGCTGCTGTACATCCAGCAGGCGCAGCTCTCCCTGGTGTACGCCCCGGGAACGCGATAGGCGACGACAAATAAGGCGCTGGTGCGCGCAGCAAAGCGAGGGACCTTCTCGAACCGGCTTCGATACTCGCGGAGCAGGTCCCTCGCTGCGCTCGGGATGAAGAGCACCGCCTGCTCCCCTCCTATCGCCCTATCGTCCTATCGCCCTATCGTCCTCAACTACCGCCTTCCCAGATCATTGAGAATCGCCGCCGGACTTACCGGTCCGCCCAGGAACTCCTCCACTACATCCCGCGTCCGCCGCTCCAGCCCGAAGCGATAGAGGCGCGGGGCGACCCAGGCATACCAGGTCGAGTCGCCAGCGACAAAGGGGCCGTGCTGCTCCACGATCCGGTTTCGGATCGCCGCGATGAGCAGCGCACCCACGGCGTAGTTCATCATGTAGCCGGGCGCGTCCACCAGCTGTCCCCGCATGGCCCACCACGAGAGCTCCGGGTGCGGCCGGATCCTGAGATAGTCGCGGGTGAGCTCATCCCAGATCTGGTTGGGATCGGCCGATGGCTGGCGCAGCATGCGCCGCTCGAACAACGCCCACGCCATGTCGAGCACGATGCCGCCGTAGCGTCCCCGGAGCCCGTCGGCCAGCGGGACCGAGTCGCCCAGCCAGCGCTGCTGCCAGGCCGGCTCGTACACGTCCAGCGCTACCACGTCGGCCACGGCCTCGGTGAACGGGTCGCTGTCCGGCCAATCGCGGAACGCGGGGCGAGTGCGGATGGCGGCCAGGTGAATCGCATGACCGGTCTCGTGCAGCAGCTCGTTCAGGTTGTCGAGTCCTCCGACTCGATAGGTGGCGAAGATCCACGGCTCGATGACCGGCGCCCGCGCGCCGAAGGTGGTGAACGCGACGGGATCCTTCCCCTCACGCGGCCCGAGATCGAAATGCACGCGGAGTGCTCCCACGTCGGCGCCGAGCGAGCGGAAGACGGCTTCATCGAGCGGCGCGAGCCGGGCCAGCGGTACCCGGGCGCTCAGCGCCCGGCTCGCGCGGCCGTTCCGGTAGAACCAGTCCCACGGCTCGACCAGTGTGTCGGGCGTCGCATCGCGCCAGGCCGCGAGCACCCGAAGCAGCCAGGGCTCGAGGGAGTCGGGTGGCACCCCGGCGGCCTCGGCCTGGGCCGACGCCGCGGAGTCGCCGGGCTGCGCCTGCGCGGTGAGGGCGATGAGGCGGCGGTAGGGGCTGGCCTGCCCCCCGTCGCCGTCGATGCTCTGCCACACGGGCCGGAGCGCAAGGAATAGTCGGCGGCGGCGGACGGAGTCGTCGGTTGCACCGAGGAGCCCGAAGATGGTGAGGCGGTCGAGCGTGTCGGAGCCCACGATCAGGCGCGACTGGGCTCGGCCATAGCAGGCGTAGATGCGGCTCCGGAGCGAGTCGAGGTCGCCGCTCGGATCGGGTGGGCATCCGCCTGCAGGATCGGCAGACGGTGTGGCGACATCGGCGGTGGCGCTGATCGGGGTGAGGTCCCGCCCCAGCGCCCGCCGCATCACACCGAGCGCGCGGGCGTCCTCGCCGGACAGCGAGCTCGAGTCCACCCTGGCGAGCGCCTCGGCGGCTCGGCGGCGCTCGTCGTTCGCATGCCGCGCCGATGCGCCCGCGGGCTTGCCCGAGGCCACGGCGACCTCGTA
>DATEJD010000245.1:0-7989 GCA_035278325.1 Gemmatimonadales bacterium
ATTCCCAAGATCGAGGTGTTCCGCCGCGCGGTGGCACCGGCGCCGCTCTACGAGGCCGGCTCGCCCGAGGCGGGCCGCTGGCAGGCGATCGTCACCGACGACCTCGGTTTCGAGGCACCCACCCGGGTCATCCATTTTCAGGACACCATGTGGCTCCAACTGCTCGCGACCATCACGCTGGAGCACGCGCTGGCGCTCGATCCGTGAACCCACCGCTGGCCGCGGCGGACGCGGCGCGGCGGATCCTCGCCGAGGTTCGCCGCCAGCCCGCGCTTCGCATACCGCTCGACGACGCGCTCGACAGCGTGCTCGCCGAGGATATCGTGAGCACCCTCGACATCCCACCCTGGGCCAACAGCGCAATGGACGGTTATGCCGTCCGGGCTGCCGACGTGGCCGGCGCCAGCGAGAAGCGCCCGGTGCGGCTCCGCGTGGTGGAGCACATTCCGGCCGGCGCCTTTCCCACCCGGACGCTCGATCGCGGTGAAAGCGCGCGCATCTTCACCGGCGCGCCGGTGCCCGCCGGCGCCGATACCGTCATACGGCAGGAAGACACCGACCTGGGCGCCGAGACCGTGACGATCGTGAGCGACCGGGATCGGGGCAGCAACATCCGCCCCGCGGGGGAAGACATCCGGCGGGGCGACACCGTGCTCGCGGCAGGCGCCGTGCTCGGCGCCGCGCAGCTCGGCGTGCTCGCGTCGCTGGCGGTGGCTCACCCGCTGGCCTTTCGCCGGCCGCGGGTCGCGATCCTCGGAGGCGGCGACGAGATCGTCGACGTGGACCAGCCCGAGGAGATCCTGAGCGGGCGGAAGATCGCGAGCAGCAACACCCACACGCTGCTGGCGCTGGTCCGAAAGGCCGGCGGCGAGCCGGTGAACCTCGGCATCGCGCGGGACACGCCGGAGAGCCTGCGCGAGCACCTGGGCCGTGCCCTCGACTGCGATCTGCTGGTCACCTCGGCCGGCATCAGCGTGGGCGAGCACGACTACGTGCGAGCGGTGCTGGACGAGCTCGGCGCCGAGCAGCGCTTCTGGCGCATCCGCATGCGCCCGGGCGCGCCGGTCGGCTTCGGACAGGTAGGAGGCATTCCCTGGATCGGCCTGCCAGGCAACCCGGTGAGCACGATGGTCACCTTCGAGCTGTTCGTTCGGCCGGCCATCCGACGGATGAGCGGCCATGCCCTGCCCTTTCGCCGGAGCGTTCCGGTCACGCTCGCGGAGTCGATCTCCCTCAAGCCGAAGCTGCAGCACTTCCTGCGGGGCATCGTGACCCACGGGCCGGACGGGGTCACCGCCCGGCTCACCGGCCCGCAGGGATCGGGACTGCTCACCTCGATGGCTCGGGCCAACGCCCTGCTGGTCATTCCCGAGGGTCAGCACGAAACCCCGGCGGGGGCCGAGATTGGGGCCATCCTGCTCGACGACATCGTGCATCAGGCCGGGCCCGCGTTCTAGCCCGGCTTCGGACACCGATTGGAGTCCAGGGACGACGGTCCCGGGCCCGAGGCGCCCCAGCCGCCGCAAGTCATTGCGCGATGGTTGCTTGACTCTGGGGAGTCGCCCGTCTAGATTTGCCGGTGCTAGAAGGGGAGTAGCTCATCCGCCGCGACGCGGACGACTGGATCGTCAAGACTGTCCGAACACCGTTTCGGGCACGGTCCAGCCGGGGTGAGGGAGATCCGATCTCCCGACATCAGAGCGAGACCTTCGTCCACGCGAAAGCGGAGCGGACGGGGTCTCGCTCTTTTTCATTTGACCCCATCATGTCGCACGAGGAGCACATGAACAACATCAAGACCATGGTCCTGATGGCAGGCCTCATGGGCCTGTTCCTGCTCGCCGGACAGTTGCTCGGTGGGTCGCAGGGCCTGCTGCTCGCGCTGATCGTGGGCGGCGCGTTCAACTTTCTGATGTACTTCTTCTCGGACAAGATGGTGCTCCGGATGTACCGGGCCCAGATCGTCACCGAGGAGCAGGCGCCCGAGCTGTACCGGATGGTCGACCGCCTCCGGCAGCGGGCCGGGCTTCCCATGCCCGTGATCGCGGTGGCGCCGCACGAGCAGCCCAACGCCTTTGCCACCGGCCGGAATCCCGAGCACGCCGTCGTCGCGGTCACGACGGGCATTCTCAAGTACATGCCGCAGGACGAGCTCGAGGGCGTCCTGGCCCACGAGCTGGCGCACGTGAAGAACCGCGACATGCTGATCACCACCATCGCCGCCGCGGTGGCCGGGGCGATCAGCAACCTGCCCTACCTGATCATGTTCGGGGGCCGCGGGGACGACGACGGGCATCCGCTGGCGCAGCTGGCCCTGCTGCTGCTCGCGCCGCTGGGGGCCATGCTGATCCAGTTCGCGGTGTCCCGCCAGCGGGAGTTCGAGGCCGACCGGGTCGGCGCGGAGATTCTGGGGCGGCCCACGCCGCTGGCCAACGCGCTCCGCCGACTGGACGCGCTGGCGCACCAGATCCCGATGCAGGTGGCGCCCGCCGCGGCGTCGCTGGCGCAGGTGAACCCGCTGGCCGCCCAAGGCGGCGGACTGGTCGGTCTGTTCAGCACCCACCCGCCCACCGAGGCGCGGGTGGAGCGGCTCGAGGCGATGGCGGGCCGGTAAGTGGGCCAGCACGGGCTGGCCGTCTGGCTCGGCTTCACGGGGATCGTCGTCGCCCTCCTGGTGCTCGACCTGGGGGTGCTCAACCGGCGGTCCCACGTGCTGTCGTTCAAGGAGGCGATGAGCTGGAGTCTCGGGCTCATCGCCTTCGCGCTTCTGTTCGGTGGGTTCCTCTGGTGGAAGGAGGGCGCGCACCACGCGCTCGAGTACTACACCGGCTACCTGATCGAGCTGTCGCTCAGCGTCGACAACCTCTTCGTCTTCATTCTCATCTTCAACTACTTCGGCGTGCCGGCCGAGGCCCAGCCGAAGGTGCTCAAGTGGGGCATCCTCGGCGCGATCGTGATGCGGTTCATCATGATCGTGCTCGGCGCGCTGCTGCTCTCGCGATTCGACTGGATCATCTACCTGTTCGGCGGCATCCTGGTGCTCACCGGAATCAGGATGCTGGTCCAGAAGGACGACCGGATCGAGCCCGAGCGGAACCCCGTCGTGCGGCTGGCGCGTCGGGTGCTGCCGCTCACCAGCGCGTACGATGGCGCCAATTTCAGCTGCCGGACCAGTCGGGGCCGCCTGCTGTTCACGCCGCTCGTGCTGGTACTCCTGGTGGTCGAATGGTCCGATCTGGTGTTCGCGATCGACAGCATCCCGGCCATCTTCGCGATCACGCGGGATCCCTTCCTGGTCTACAGCTCCAACGTGTTCGCCATCCTGGGACTCAGGGCCCTGTTCTTCGTGCTGGCGGGCATGATGGACAAATTCGTCTACCTGAAACCGGGCGTAGCGCTGATCCTGGTGTTCGTCGGCGGCAAGATGGCGGTGAGCGCGTGGCTCCACGTGCCGATCGCGGTGAGCCTCCTGATCATCCTGCTGACGCTGTCGGGCGCGGTAGGGCTGTCGCTGATTCGGAGCTCGCGGGAGGCGCAGTTAGGGCCGATAGGGCGATAGGTCGATAGGACGATAGGAGCTGCGCGGGCCCTCATCCCGAGCAAAGCGAGGGATCTTCTCGAACGGGCTTCGATACCCGCGGAGAAGATCCCTCGCTGCGCTCGGGATGAGGAACGCCGCCTGCGCATCCCCTATCGCCTTATCGCCCTATCGCCCTATCGCCCTATCGGCCTATCGGCCTATCGCCCTATCGCCCATCTTCCCCCCATGCCACGATCATCCCTGCTCGCCCGCCTGGGCCTCGACCGCCCCGAGCTTCGCGCCTGGGCGATGTACGACTGGGCCGCCTCCGCCATGCAGACCACCATCATGGTCGCGGTCTTTCCGATCTACTTCGTCAAGGTGGCCGGCGCCAACCTGGTCGAGAGCGGCGCCACCCAGCGGCTCGCGACGGTCAACTCGCTCGCGCTGGTCGTCATCGCGCTGGCGTCCCCCGTGCTGGGGGCGATCTCGGACTACGGTGGCAACAAGAAGCGGTTCATCGCCGCCTTCACCGCCCTGGGCGTCGCGGCCGTGGCCGGCCTGTTTTTCGTCGAGCGCGGCGACATCGCGTTGGCCAGCACGCTCTTCACGGTGGCGCTCATCGGCGTGGCCGGCGCGTTCGTCTTCTATGAGGCGCTGCTCCCGCACGTGGCCAGGCCCAACGAGATCGACCGCGTCTCCACCGCGGGCTACGCGCTAGGCTACGTGGGCGGCGGGATCCTGCTCGCACTCAATCTGGCCTGGATCCAGAAGCCGGAATGGTTCGGGCTCCCGTCGGGCCCTGGACTGAGCGGGCCGGCGGCCACCCTGCCGGCCCGGCTCGCCTTCCTGAGCGTCGCGGTGTGGTGGGTCCTGTTCTCTCTGCCGCTGTTCCGCCGAGTGCCCGAGCCGCCCAGGCGGCTCGAGTCGGACGAGCGGCTGGGCGAGAGCCCGGTGCGTGCCGCGTTCGTTCGGCTGGGCGAAACGTTCCGCGAGCTGCGCGGCTACCGCCAGGCGTTCCTCATGCTGATCGCGTTCCTGATCTACAACGACGGCATCCAGACCATCATCAAGATGGCCACGGCGTACGGCACCGAGCTCGGCATCGGGCAGAGCGCGCTGATCGGCGCGATCCTGCTGGTGCAGTTCGTCGGCATCCCCTGCACGTTCCTGTTCGGCATCGTCGCCGGACGGATCGGCGCCAAGCGGGCGCTGTTCCTCGGCCTCGTCGTGTACACGGTGATCAGCATCCTGGGCTACTACATGAAGACGGCCGCGCACTTCTACGCACTGGCCGGCCTCGTGGGGCTGGTGCAAGGGGGCACACAGGCGCTCAGCCGCTCGCTGTTCGCCAGCATGGTGCCGCCGCACAAGAGCGGCGAGTTCTTCGGATTCTGGAGCGTGTTCGAGAAGTTCGCGGGAATCTTCGGCCCGCTGATCTTTGCCGGCACCATCGCCACTACCGGCTCGAGCCGGAACGCGATCCTGAGCGTCATCGCGTTCTTCGCGGTCGGCGCGGCGATCCTGGCGGCGGTGAAGGTGGAGGAAGGCCAGGCGGCCGCGCGCGAGGACCTGAGCCTGACGCGCTGAGCGCCAGCGCTCAAGCGCCGGCGCCGCCGCAGGCCACTGCCAGTCGCACCGCGACCGTCTTACCGGGCACGACGGTGAACGGCTGCGGATTGCCGCCCACAACCGCGCACGGCGCGTCGACGTCCTTGAGCGTGATCAGATGGACGCCGGGGGTGAGGCCAGCAAAGGTCTCCCGCGCCGAGGTCCCGATGTCTCGCGCCGCCACTCCCGCCACGCTCAGCTGGTAGCCATCGGGATCGATCGGGTCGCCGGTGGTGGTGACCTCGACCAGAAAGCCGCCCGTGGTCGCGCGCACGCACCGGACTTCGAACGCCACCTGCGCGGTGCCGTCCGATGCCACGACCACCGAGCGCGGGTTCGCGCCGTCCACCCGGCAGTTCTCGGCCAGTCCCGACAGCCGGATGCTGTGGGCGCCGGTGCTGAGGTTCGTGAGCGTGACGGTGCCACTGGCCTCGAGGAACTGCTCGGTCCCGCCATCGACGCTCACGCTGAACCCGTCGGTGTCGGTGTCCAGCCCGGTGGTGTTGACGGCGACCTGAATCCGGCCGTCGGTCGACACGCTGATCAGGGTGTCGCCGCACCCGGCGAGCGGAGCCAGCAGGGCAAGCGCGATGGCGCTCGCGAATCGTGTGCACACGGGGCCCTCCGGAAGCCGCTGGAGCTACTTGCCGCGCGTTGGCGCCTTCCCTAACTTGCGCCTGATCAATAGTACGTGGCGGAAGGAGCTTTCGCCTCCTCACCCAACCCGGAGCCCTGCCGCGCCCGTCGCCGGCGGGGCGCTTGCATTCATGGACGCACTGGCCGACGCCTTGGAGCTCACCCGCGCGCTGGTCGCCCTCGAGACCCCTACCGGCTCCGAGGGCCCCGCGACCGACCTGCTGGCCGGGGCGCTGGCGCGCGGCGGGTATCGGACGGTCCGACAGCGGGTCTCGCCCGGGCGCGACAACCTGCTGGCGTTCCGCGAGCCGCCCGCGCTGGTGTTCTCGACCCACGTCGACTGCGTGCCCCCCTACGTACCGCTCTCCGAGGACGATCGCACCATCCGGGGCCGCGGGAGCTGCGACGCCAAGGGGCTCGCCGCCGCCATGGTGGCCGCGTCGGAGCGGCTGGCGGCCGGCGGAGAGCGGCGGATCGGGCTGCTGTTCCTGGTGGGCGAGGAGAACGGGTCGGACGGCGCCAAGGCCGCGGCCGACCTGGAGCCCCGCGGCCGGTTCCTGGTGAACGGCGAGCCCACGGAGAACCGGCTCTCGATCGGGCAGAAGGGCTCGATGCGGGTAGATCTCCACGCCACGGGACGCGCCGCCCACTCGGCGTACCCCGAAGAGGGGGAGAGCGCGATCGCCGCGCTGCTCGACACCATCGCCCGCATCCGCGCCATGCCGCTCCCCGAGGATCCGCTGCTGGGATCGTCCACGCTCAATGTCGGGCTCATTCGCGGCGGCGTGGCACCCAACGTGCTCGCGCCCGAGGCGAGCGCGCAGATCCTGATCCGAACGGTGGGCCCGACCGGAGAGCTTCAGGCGGCGATCCGTGGCTTGGCCGCGCCCGGCGTCAGCGTAACCTTTCCCGTCGAGCTGCCGAGCCACCGGGGCGGCGCGGCGCCGGCGGGGTGGGAGACGACCGTTGTGAGCTACGCGAGCGACCTCCCGTTCCTTACCACCTGGGGCGAGGCCTATCAGCTCGGCCCCGGCACCATCCGGGTAGCGCACACCGCCGACGAGCACATCCTCAAGGCCGACCTCCTGCGCGGTGTGGAGCTTTACACCCGGTTGGCCACCGATCTCCTCGCCCGCGAGGCGTCATGACAGCGAAGATCCCGGTCAGCGTGCTGGGCGCCACCGGCACGGTGGGCCAGAAGTTCATCCGGCTCCTCGCCGACCACCCGTGGTTCGACGTCGCCGCTGTGGCCGCGTCCTCGGCCAGCGCGGGCAAGCGCTATGGCGACGTGGTGCGCTGGCGGGAGGGGATCGCGATCCCCGAGCGGGTCGCGGCGCTCACGGTCCAGGAGTGCACGCCGCCGCTCGCCGGACCCGTCGTCTTCGGCGCGATGGACGCGGAGGTGGCCGGTCCCATCGAGCAGGCCTTCGCCGCCGCGGGCGCGTTCGTGGTGACCAACACGCGGAACCACCGGATGGACCAGGACGTGCCGCTCCTGATCCCGGAGGCCAACCTCGACCATCTCGCGCTGGTGGATCGGCAGCAGCAGGCGCGAGGCTGGTCCGGCGCCATCCTGGCCAATCCCAACTGCTCCACGGCGGCGCTGGTGCTCGCGCTGGTCCCGCTCCATCGCGCGTTCGGGATCGAAAAGCTGTTCGTGTCGACCATGCAGGCGGTGTCCGGGGCGGGGTACCCGGGCGTCGCGTCGCTCGACATCCTGGGCAACGTGGTGCCGTTCATCGGCGGCGAGGAGGAGAAGATCGAGCGCGAGAGCCGCAAGATCCTCGGCACGCTCAGCGCCGATGGCGTGGCCCCGGCGGAGTTCGCGGTGAGCGCGCATACCAATCGAGTCGCTACCGTGGATGGGCATCTCATGACGGTCTCGGTCGGGTTTCGCCGGCGGGCCACTCCCGAGGAAGCGACGGCGGTGCTGCGGGACTTCCGCGCGAACCCGAGGGTCGCCTGCCTTCCCTCGTCGCCCACCCCGCCGATCGAAGTGGACTCGCGGCCTGACCGGCCGCAGCCCCGGCTCGACCTCGAGCGCGGCCGGGGGATGGCGGTGACAGTGGGGCGGGTGCGCCCCTGCCCCATCCTGGACCTTCGGCTGGCGCTGCTGGGCCATAATACCGTGCGCGGCGCCGCGGGCCAGGCGGTACAGATCGCGGAGCTGCTCGTGGCGGAAGGCCGGGTGGATCGGCCGGCATGATCGTCGCCAAGTTCGG